>NZ_JBAMDI010000191.1:0-15121 GCF_036961695.1 Pseudomonas sp. CGJS7
CGCTACTAAAATCGTCGCGATGATCTATCTGGGTTTGTTCGCCGCGGCCTTCATCGCCGCCACCTTGTTGCCCGCGCAATCCGAAGCCGCGCTGGCGGCCTTGATCGTCGACGGCTACAACCCGTGGGCGTTGATCGCCGTGGCCAGCGTCGGCAATGTGTTGGGCTCGACCGTCAATTGGTGGCTGGGCCGCGAACTGGCGCGTTTCAGCGGCCGGCGCTGGTTTCCGATCAAGCCCGCGGCGTTGGCGCGCGCCCAGGCCTGGTACGCGCGTTACGGGCACTGGAGTTTGTTGCTGAGCTGGCTGCCGATCGTCGGCGATCCGCTTACTTTGGCAGCGGGGGTGATGCGCGAACGTCTGCGCGTGTTCCTGCTGTGGGTGAGCATCGCCAAGGTCGCTCGCTATCTGGTGGTGGCGGCGATCGCCTTGCGCTACGTGTGAGCGCAAGGCGGGCCGGACGCCATCAGGGCGCGGTCTTGCCGGCCGCAGCGCTCAGGAACGGCTCTACAGTTTCGACCAGGCGCGGCGAGGTGGCGATTTCGTAATGGGTGAGGTCGGGCAGGATCGCCAGCCGATTCTTCGACACGCCCTCACGCTGCCAGCCGCCGTCGCGCTGGCCGCCGCCGAGCAACTGATAGAACGCGATTTCGCTCTCGGGGCGGTACAAATCGCTGTCGCCGTACACCAGCATCACCGGGCCGGCCAGCTTGGCCACGTCCGCCGACCAGTCGAAGGGCGTGGTCATGAAATTGCCGAGGGCGTCGAGCAGGCGCGGAAAGTCGTCGGGCTTGGGCGCGATAGCGACGTAGTCGCGATACATCGGCGTGTCCTTGAACATCGCCGCGCTGCCGGCGTTGACCGCCTTTTGCTGTTCGACGATGGCCGGATAGAACGCATTGTTGGAGTACGAGGCCGAAACCAACACCAGCTTGCGCACCTGCGCGGGCTGCTGCGCGGCCATGCGCAAGGCGACGCCGCCGCCGAGCGAAAATCCCATCACATCGACCTGGCGATAGCCCAATCGCTGAACCAGCGCGGCCATGTCGTCGCCGATCGCTTCGATCCGGAACGGGCGTTCGCCCATTGCGGTGCGGCCGTGGCCGTGCAGATCGACCAGGATCACCGTGTGGCGTTGGGCGAGGGTCTTCAACACCGGTCCGAAGGTCGCGCCGTTGCCCAGGCCGCCGTGCAGCAACAGCAGCGGTTCGCCCTGGCCGTGCAGTTCGTAGTAATAGTCGACGCCGTTGACCGGCAAGATGCCGCTGCGGGCGATGGCCGCGTTGGCGGCGCTGGCGGGTGAGGCGGCGGACTTCGACGCCGCATTGGCGGCGGGAACGATCAACGCTGCGGCTAGCGACAGAGCCGCGATGAAGCGGGTGAATGGCGAGGACTTACACATGTTGAGTCTCCGTGGATGAGATTGAAGGGAAGCTAAAACGCTGGGCTTCATCCAAACGACGAACGCAGACGGGCCGAATCGACACGCCCGGAAAAAATATCCGCAAGCGATGTCCGGGCCGGTCCGGAGCCATCGGCGGCGGTGCTAAAATCCGGTTTCCGCAGCGCATCAGAGAGCGAACGCCACGATGAACGTCCAAGCCTTCTATCCCGTCGGCACGCCCGGCCAACCCTGGGGCGCGGCGGAAATCGCCCAGTGGCGGTCGCGGCAGGTCCGCCATCGCAGTTATCAGGACGATGTGGTCGCGGCGATCGATCGCTTGCGCGAACGTTTCGATGTCAGCGAATACGGCCGCCTGGATTACGCGCCCGATGCGTATCCGCTGTACGCGGTCAAAAGCCGCGACTGGCGCGAAGATCTGCCGACGATGCTGGTCACCGGCGGCGTGCACGGCTACGAAACCAGCGGCGTGCACGGCGCGCTGTTGTTCCTGGACCGCTACGCCGCCGATTACGCCGGCCGCGCCAACGTATTGGTCGCCCCCTGCGTCAGCCCGTGGGCGTACGAGCGGATTCACCGCTGGAACATCGACGCGATCGATCCCAACCGTTCATTCCGCGCCGACAGCCCGGCGCAGGAATCGGCGGCGTTGATGCGTCTGGTCGCGCCGGTGCGCGCCAGCGTGCTGATGCACATCGACCTGCACGAGACCACCGACACCGACGAATCCGAGTTCCGCCCGGCCCTGGCCGCGCGCGACGGCAAGGCCTTCGAGCCGGGCGAAGTCCCCGACGGTTTCTATCTGGTCGGCGCCAGCGAAGACCCGCAGCCCGAGTTCCAGCAGGCGGTGATCGCGGCGGTGGAGAAAGTCACCCACATCGCCCCGCCCGACGCGCGCGGCCAGATCATCCGCTCGCCGGTGGTCGCCCATGGCGTCATCAACTACGCAGTGAGCTCGCTGGGCTTGTGCGCCGGCATTACCGAAGCGCGTTACCGCACCACCACCGAGGTCTATCCCGACAGCCCGCGCGCGACGCCGGAGCAGTGCAATCAAGCGCAGGCGGTGGCGGTGCGCGCGGCGATCGATTATGCGTTGGCGCATCGCTGAGCCGATCTGACTGAGTTTTCGCGCCGCAGCCTGTCGGCGCGGTCGCATACCGCTGCGTGGGCCGCCCCGGTTAAGCGCAGTCGAACACGCGCCCTTCCGTCGCCGGAAGGGCGCAGTCATACCGGGACGCCCTCAGCGCCTGTCTGCGAACCACCTGTTCGCATCGACCCAGCGAATCTCCCGCGTTTCCTCCGAGGTCAAGCCGTACCTATTCAAGGTATCGGCAGTGGCGCCATCCGCAGGCGCCCCGCGATGCGTTTCACAGTCCCGGCGTTGCCGCGTTCGAACAGGAGCGTGAGGAGCGGTGTCCACGGCGTGGCCGGTTAGCGCCCTGGCTGGAATCGAGCGGGGGCTTGAGCCTGCGTTCGGCGCGGGCCGCCGCGTTCCGACGCGCGCAATCCGGCGACCGGCGTCGGCGATCGACCGTCCGGCCCGTTCCAGTGGCGATATCAGGAGAACAAAATGACGCGTATCTATTATGGTCAGGCGCAGATCGAAGCCAGCGTCGCCGCGGCGTTCGATCAGGCGGTCGTCGCCGCGCGCAAGGCGGGCGAGTGGCTGAATCCCCGAAACGGCGCGCAACGCCGCGACTTGCTCAATCTCGCTTCCGGCGGCGAGTCGGCTCAGATCCGCACGGCCTTGCAGCGGTATTTCGGGGTGAACTTCCCGCTGAGCGCGGCGGATCTGCAATTCGTCGACCGCTTGGGTACGGTGTACCGCGCCATGGCTACGGCCTTGAACGTATGGACGGTGCACGTGAGTTACGCCGATCTGGCCGATCACGACGAGCGCGAATACGCCAGCACCCGTCCGCCGGTGATCTTCCCCAATGCCGAAGGCGAGGTGGACACGACCAATCCCAACAGTTTCCGCGCGACCTGGGCGGAGGTGCGGGCCAACATCGACCAAGGCACCCGCAACTATACCTTCGTCCATAACCTTACCCCGGTCATCGTCAATCCCGCGACCGAGCTGGCCTACAAGATCGTGCTCAACTCCAGGTTCCGCAACGTCAGCGCGTTCATGAAGTGCGAGACGGTGCTGCACGAAATGTCGCATGCGCTGGCCGACACCAACGATGCGGCGTACGCCGACGATGTCGCCACGGCGCGGCAGATCTGCGCTGTATACGGCAGCGCGGTGGCGCGCGATACCGCCGATTGCTGGGGATTCTTTCCGATGGATTGGTGAGGGCGGGCCGCTGCGCGCGGGCCTTCGCTTGGGTGGCGCGAAGGCTGCGCGCGGCGCGCTCAATCGCGAACCCGCGTGCCGTTGCGCGGCGCGTGGGTTGGCATCGTTGGCTAGCGGGCGATGGTTTGTGGAGCAGGGGCGAAATCAAAATGGGTTCCGGCTTTCGCCGGAATGACGGTGGTTGGGGTGACCGTAGTTGGGGTGACAGCGGTTGGGATGACGGTGAGTAGGATGACGATGGTGGAGCGCGTGTATTGCCGGCGGCGTTCGCGCCCACGCGTCAGCGATTGACCGCCGGCCCGTTCACGCCCACGTAGCCATTGGCGCAGCCGGTGGTGCAGGTGGTCGCCAGCATGTTGTAGACGATGCGGCCGGCGTTGGTCTTGGAACGGAAATGGCCGACGCCGCTGCTGGTATCGCCGCCGCCGAGGTTGTACGGGCTGCCGTCGCTCCAATCCCAATCGTAGGCATAGGCGCTGCTGCCGAAGCCGATGTCGACCTGCGCCTTGAGATTGCTGGCCGTCGCGAACAAGGCGCTGTTGGCGCAGCCGGCCGAGTAGCTGGTGGTGAAGCACTGCACTTGGTCGTAGGCGCCGGCGGTGATGCTGTAGAAGGCGATGCTGGAGTACATCGCCGGCATCGCCCGCAGGCTGTTGCTGCCGCTGCCGGTCCAGCGGTTGTAGCCGTAATAGGCCACGCCGGTGCTCGGGTACAGGCCGAAGGTGTAGTAGTCGTAAGGGAAGACGTAGGCTTCGGCGTTGCAGGTCGGCGCGTACGGCGATTGGTAGCCGGTGCTCAGGCAGGTCTGCAAGCCGCGCAGCCCGCCGCCGATGCTGACGAAGCGGCGCACGCTGGCCTGATAGCCGTGGTACTTGATCATCGCCAGGCTCATCGACGCGCCCAGCGAGTGGGCGACGATATCGACCTGGCTGCGGCCGGTATACAGCTTCACCTTGTCGATGAAGGTCTTGAGGATCTGGTATTTGCTCGGCTGGTGGTAGTTGTATTGCGGCGACGCGCGTTCGTCGGCGTCGAGATAGGTCACCCCGAACAGTTCGCAATCGTTGTAGCCGCGCGCCTTGAGTTCGTCGTACACCGAGTTGGCGGGCGCGGTGTAGCCGCTGACCGCGCCGGGCGGCATGTCGAAGCTGATTGCGCTGTCGCCGTTGCCGGCGATGAACACCACCGGCGTGCGCGTGGCGGTGCAAGCGCCGCCGCCGAAGCCGCCGCTGCCGACGCCCGGGCTGAAACCGCCGGCGTATTGGCTGGCCGCGCCCTGGCAGGTGTAGCCGTTGTCGCTGCCGCAATCCAGGGCCCAGGCGGTGGACGGCGTCAGCAAGGCCGGGCCGGCGAATGCCGGCAGCAGCGCGGCCAGCAGCCAATGCATCAAGCGCGGGCGGCGCGAGCCGGAATCGGGACGGGCCTGGCGCGCTGCGGCGGACGCGGGTTTGAACGTTAAGGACGTGAGCGTGCTGCCGAACATGAGCGCCTCCCCAGGCTTCGTCGACGGCCGGTGGCCGGATCGTGCCGATGGTGGGCCGGGGCAGGGGGCTTGGATATTGCACCTATGGGCGATGCCTGGTGCATGGGGGAAACGCCGCAACTGAAATCGAACGGGTAAAACGCGACCGGCCCGGTGCGATACCGGGCCGGCGCAATAGCGGTGAAGTCGAGGCTGGGGCGATCGGCGCGTTCAGCGCTTATCCGCGGCCCCGTCCTTGGTCAGCGGCCGCACGTACTCCAGCAGGCTGACCAGCAGCTTGCCGGGCTCTTCCCACTGCATCATGTGCGAAGAGTTTTCGAACCACACGCCTTGCTTGAACGGCGCCTTGACCCGATTCAACCAATCCGCGGTCGGCTGCGACGGCGTGGTGTAGTCGTGGCGGCCCATGAACATCACCACCGGGATCGGAAACTCGCGCACGCCGCTCATGTCGGTGGCCAGGAACTCGGGCAGGATCCGGCCCAGGGTGTAGACGTTGCCTTCGTCGACTGCCGCGCGATCGCAGTCGGTGGCGTAGTCGGGCGAGAGTTTGGGCGCGCGGTAGAAGTAGGTCGATTCGTTGCGGTAAGCGGTCAGCCCGCCGTAGTACTGCGACCACTTGCGCGCGGTGATGATGCGTTCGCGGGTGATCGGCTGGTCGCCCGGATACGGCGCGATGGTCTGCATCTCCTTGACCGCTTCGAGGTTGCCCAGCTTCTTGGCCTGGGCCATGCCGAAATCGAAGCTGATGCGCTCGTTCTCGCGCACGTTGATGACCTGGCCGATGCCGACATAGGCGTAGAACAGGTCCGGACGCTTGAGCGCGGCCTGCATCCCCGGGATCGTGCCCCAACTGTGCGCGGCCAGCACGATCTTGCGCTTGCCGTAGCGCTTGCGCAGGTACTCGGCGAGCTCGATGGCATCGGCGACGTAATTGTCGACGTGGATGGTGTCGGTGTAGGCGTTGGGATCTTGCTGGGTGTAGGTCTTGCCGGCGCCGCGCTGGTCGTAATTGACCACGGTGAAGTATTCCTCCAGCGGCCGCTGGAACTGCCACATCGTCGGGATCAGCGGCGAGGCCGGTCCGCCGTGGACGAACAGCAGGATAGGGTTGTCCTTGTCCTGGCCGCGCACGTTGACCCATTGTTCGATCCCGCCGATCCGCGCGGCGTAGGCTTCCTGCACGCCGTTGGGCGCGACGATGCGGCCGAGGTCCTGGATGACCGCGCGCGCGTCGGCGAACTTGGAGGTGTCCTTGCATTCGGCGGCCAGGACGGCGGGGCTGGCGGACAGCAGCGCGGCGAACAGAACGGTCGTCTTTTTCATGGCGGGATTCCTGGCGTTGAGGCGGTTAGCGCAGTTGCGTGCGGCGTGGAGCGGGTTGCATCGGTGTTGAGGCAAGTGATGCGGTCGAGCCGGCCGCGGTTGCAGCGCCAGGAAAGATCGGTCGGGGTCAAAACGCGAAAGGCGGCCAATGGCCGCCTTTCGGTGTCGACGAATCGGCGCCCCGGGGGCGGGGCGGCGAAGGTCAGGGTGTGGGCAGCGGCGGCAGCTTGGTGCCCTGGTCGGCGATCGCCAGCCACTTGAAACCGTCGTGGGTGTAAGTCACCCCGGTCAGCGCGCGCTGTTTGTAACCGGTGCGCGGAACCGAATAGGTGGTTTCGTACAGGATGTAAGCCGAGCGGCAGCCGTTGACGACGCGATGGCGTTCGGTCCATTCCCACTTGGCTTCGCGGCGGGCGAAATGGCCGGCCAGGGCGTTCATGACCGCGTCCAGGCCGATGGCCACGCCGCCGCTGTCGAACACCGTCATCGCGTCTTCGTGGTGCACGGCGCGGAAGGTCTCGGCGTCGTAGTCGCGGAAGGATTCCATGTCGGTCTTCTGGGCGATCTCGAACTGCCGCGCGCAGATGCGGTGGAGGATGTTTTCGCCGCGGTTCCAGCCTTGCGCGCCGGCGCTCGCGGCGTTGTCCTGGGCCAGGGCCGCGCCGGCGGCGCATACGGTCAACAACGAGCAGGCCAGCGGCAGCAGGCGGCGGGCGATACGGGGTCGGTTCGGGGTCATGCGCGTTCCTTGTTCACTGCGAAGGTGGGCGCAAGGTAGCCAAGCCCGAGGATCGGCGATGTCCCGCGATCGCGGGGCCGGATGCTCGTTTGCGGCAATTGGCGTTATGCGCGGCGCAGGGCGCGCGGAAACGCAAGCCCGGGCAATCGCGACTTGCGTATCGCGCGCCGATGAGCGCGCCCGCGAGTCGTTGCAGGCGCTCGCCGCGCATGAAACCGGACGCTTCGGTTCGCCGACGGTTTGCGGAAAACGGCCAATACCGCGATAGACATCACAGCTTCGAAGTGACGTGACAGCGACCACTATGGCGGTATGACAGCGCATGGCATTAACGCTGCGCGCGCGGCCGACGGGGCGATGAGTGTGCGTCCCGATTCCGCCGCGGCTCGTATCCCGCGCCCGCGCCGTCGCGTTGTCCGCGACCGCGTCCGGCTATTCCACACCGTCATCGTCGCAGGGGATTTCGCAGTGGTCATGGACTTATTCGATTCATCGTCGAGGCTGGCGCGCACGCTGCCGGCCGTACTGTTGGGCGGTCTGATGTTGAGCGCGACCGCCGTCGCCGCGCCGCCGCGGATCGGCGGCGAGGGCCAGGCGCACGCCGGCCTGTCGTGGCCGAGCGTGCCGCCGGCCAACTATTGTTCCGAGGGCGCGATGCCGAGCGGGCCGGCGACCGCGCCGGAAGGCGCGATCGTGGTTCCGGCCGGCGACAACACCCGCTTCGATTTCCAGCGCTCCGGCGTGTTCTGGTTCGAACCGGGTGAGCACACCTTCGGCGACGGGCTCTACAGCCAGATCCGCACGCTGTCGGGCAACACCTATCTGGGCGCGCCCGGGGCGATTCTGGACGGCAAGAACAACAACCTCTACGCCTTCGGCATCGCGTCGGAGAACGTCACCATCCGTTATCTGACCATCCGCAACTTCGGCAAGGGCCGGACCAATTTCGACGAAGGCGTGGTCAACCACGACGCCGGCGACGGCTGGACCATCGAATACAACACCATCAGCAACAACGACGGTGCGGGCGTGTTCCTGGGCAGCCGCAACAAGGTCCGCTTCAACTGCCTCAAGGACAACGGCCAGTACGGTTTCAGCATGTACAAGAAGCCGTTGCAGAGCCTGGGGCCGGCGACGCCGGAGCAGCCGGCGCCGGGGCGTTCGGCCATCGTCGACATCGAGCTGAGCTACAACGAGATCACCGGCAACAACAGCGACGACTGGGAAGCCTCGACCAAGTGCGGTTGCACCGGCGGCGGCAAATTCTGGGACGTGCGCGGCGCCAAGGTGGTCGGCAACTACGTGCACAACAACCGCGGCACCGGCTTGTGGGCCGACACCAACAACATCGACTTCCTGTTCGAGAACAACTACCTGCGCGACAACGACGGGGTCGGCATCTGGTACGAGATCAGCTACAACGCCACCATCCGCGCCAACACCTTCATCAATAACGCCTGGGTCTCGGGCAACGCCGACCGCGGCTCGCCGGCGCCGGCGATCTACCTGTCCGAATCCGGTGGCGACAGCCGCTTGCCGTCGGCCGTCAGCGGCTCTGACTCGCTGCGCATCTACGACAACTACTTCGAGAACAATTTCTCCGGTGTGTCGATCTACGAAAGCTCCAACCGCTTCTGCAATTCCAACGGCAACACCAGCCATGTGTATTGCACGCCGTTCGTGCATCCGGCGCTGATCGAGCGCCCGGACCCGAAGAATCCGACCAAGTATCCCGATCCGGTCAGCCACCTGCATCCGTGCTACACCCAGATCGGCAACGATGCGGCGCTGCAGCGCGACTGCCGCTGGCACGCCAAGAACATCGCGGTGACCGGCAACGAGTTCTACTTCGATCCGGCGGTGGTGCCCTGCGGCAGCTCCAGCTATTGCGGCGCGCAGGCGCTGTATGCCACCGGCGTCAACAACATCGCCTGGTCGCCCTACACCGTGCAGCAGGTGCAGGACGATGTGATGTTCAACAACAACAACCGTTTCGCCAACAACCACTATTACGGCCCCTGGCGCTTCGCCAAGCGTTACGGCGCGGCGATCAGCTTCAGCGCCTGGCAGGCGGCGCCGTACCTGCAGGACGCGGGCAGTACTACCGACGGCTCGCCGTTCAATCTGCTCGATCCGCCGACCGCCACGCTGGAGGAGTCGATCGGTTTGTGGAACGCCTGGTACGGCAGCAGCGTGGTCCGCGCCAATGTCGCCCACGGCGGCGCTTACAGCCTGCAGGTCACCACCGAGGCCAGCTACTGGGGTGTGGCGATCAACAACCATCCGGGCTATCTGTCCGACAACAACGCCAAGCGCCTGAGTTTCTGGGTCAAGCACGTCGCCGGCACGCCGCCGCTGACGGCGAACGCGCGGGTGCGTCTGCGTTGGCACAAGGAAGACGGCACGCCCGCGACCGGCAATGAAGACACCTCCTTCAGCGACGTGTCGATCGGCGCGGTCGGCGATGAATGGACCCAGGTCGTCGCCGACGTGCAACCGCCGCCGCTGACCGCGAACGTGTGGATCCTGCTGGTCGGTACTTCCGCCGCGGCGAATCAGAACGCCGGTTTCTATATCGACGACATCGTGTTGCAAGATCCGCCGCGCTGAGCGGCGGCAGGCAGTGCTGCGCGGACGGCGCCGGTCGCCGTCCGCCGGTTCACTCGGATTTCGATCCGGCTGTCATCTGTTCGGGCGCCGCGCATCGATGCGATGCGCGGCGCTGCCGATAGCCCGCTTCGCCGCGGTCAGCGCGGCGTGCGCCGCACCGCCGCTTTGCCCGCGCGCGGCAACAGGCCGAAGCCGACCGCGTGATCGACGCCGCTGATGGTCTGGCTGGTGCCGACGATGTAAGCGCCGCCGTCGCTGATCGCATCGGCGCTGCTGGTCAAGCCGCCGGGCAGCGTGCCCAGACTGGCGATGCCGGCGACCGTCCAGCGGAACGCGCGGGTGGCGCCGACGCCGTCCTGCGCGGAGCCGATCACCACTCCGTTGTCGGCGATGCTGCGCGCATGCGTGCGATAGCCGCCCAAGGTGCCGATGTCGCGGCCGTACTCGGTGCCCGGATTGCCGGTGGGCGACCAGATGAACGAGCGCGACAAGCCTTGATCGGTGCTGTAGTGGCCGATCACCGTGCCCAGCTCGTTCATGTCCACCGACGACAGTTGTTGCACGACGCTGCTGATGAACACCACGTTGCGCAGATACGTGAGCGAGCGGCCGTCGGGATTCCAGCGCACCGCGGCGTAATCGCCGGTCGCGGTCTGGCAGGTGCCGGCGACCTGGCCGCGGCCGTTGATCGCGACCGCTTGGCAGTTGGAGCCTTGCGGCAGGCGCACCAGCTCATCGATGCGGTAGGCGAGCGTGCTCGGCGACCATTTCACCGCGACCGTGCCGCCGGCGCGCAGCGAACAGATGCCGGCGATCATCGGTTCCAGATCGTCGCTGACCGCGGTCGGGCGACAACCGTTGCTGGAAGGCAGCAGCGGCGGCAACGGCCCCAGTTCGGGCAAGGTGATCGGATTTCTTTCGCCCGCCAGCCACGCCACCGCGCGCAGCGCACCGTTGTTGTTGAGGCTGCTGCCGACGATCACGCCGACGTTGTTGGCCGCGATCGCCACCGACTTGGTGTGATTGGAAGCGCTGCCCAGTTTCTGCGGCGCCGCGCTCGGGTTGGCGACGTTCCAGCGCACCGGGAAGCGCTCGCCGTATTGGCCTTGTTGGCAGTTGCCGCTGATGGTGCCGTCGTTGCCGATCGATACCGCGTCGCACTCGCCGTCGGTTTCCAGCGTCTGCAGCGCCACCGGCACTTGGCCGTTGCGCCAGTACGCGGCGACGAAATCGCCGTTTTCGTTGCGGCAGGTGCCGATGGCCTGACCGTGGTCGTTGACGTCCCGGCTGCGGCAGACATCGCCGCCGAGCACGCCCATCTCAGCCCACTGCGCGCTGGCGGGAAAGGCCATCCAGGGCGATACGGACAGCATCACAGCGGTGAGTCGCAAAGACTTGCTCGCGTTCATGACGCACTCCTGTTGGCGATCGCGGCGGAATGCGGCGATTCGCTGGCGAGATTTACCGCCACGATGCGAGCGGCGACTCGGCGCCGCGTCACAGTGGAACTTGAACGGCTGAGGCGCGCGTCGCAGTGTCGATTCGCGGCGCAAAAATCGCGAAAAAACCCGGCGAAACCGTGCGGCGAGCGCGGCGATGGGGTGGATGCGCAGCAGGTCGCGCATGCGGCGATACGCGCTGTGGCTATCGCTTGTGCGGAAAGACGCGCGATTACATTTGAGTGAGCCAACGTGAGCGACGCGCAACAGAGTCGTGAGCGGCGGCGGAGTCGGAATGAGATAGACGCGGCGGACGATTCTTCGCGGCGATCACTGCCTGGCCCAGGTCGCGGCGAGACGGCGGAGGTTCGCAAGCCGAGGCCGCAGCGTATCGGTGGGCGAGGGAGTCCGCCCGCGGCGGCGAGGGGCAAGCACGGCCAGAGGCAGACGAATCGCCGCGCCTTCACCCCGGCGTGAGCGCCCCGGCGGCATAGTGCCTGCCGTTTTCCCGCGAAGCCGCCGCCATGAACTACCGCGCCCTGTGTTCCGTTCTCGCCCTGTCCCTGCTGGCCCTGACCGCCTGCACCACGCCGTCGGCGCCCGCCGCCGACGAACCCGCCGCGGCCGACAAGCCGGTGGCGAAGGTCGGCATGGCCAATCCGGCCTCGGTGAACTGCCAGAAACTCGGCGGCAAGCTGGAGATCCGCACCGGCAAGGACGGCGGCCAGTACGGGCTGTGCGCGCTGCCCGATGGGCGGGTGTGCGAGGAGTGGGCGCTGTTCCGCGACGGCAAGTGCGAAAAGCCGGCCGAGTGATGCGCGCCGGGTAAGCCAAACATCGCCGCACCCCGTCTATAGTGCGCCGATCCGTCGCCGCATCGGCGGCGCCGACGCCATCGTCGGTGGGGCGGGCGATCAGGACGATCGGCGATGTTCTACCCGGTGCATTCGATCCACAGTTACGTACACAACGCCCGTATCGGCGTCATGGTGGAGTTCGGTCTTGAGACCGACTTCGCCGAGCGCAGCGATGGGTTTTCCCGAATCGCGCGCGACATCGCCCTGCATATCGCGGCGATGGCGCCGGCCGATGTGGGGGATCTGTTGAGTCAGCCGGCGGTGATGCGGCCGCAGTCCACGATCGGCGAGCTGCTGGTGGAGCTTGCCGATGAACTGCGCGAGCAACTGGCGGTGATCCGTTTCGTCCGTTGGGTCGCCGATGCATCCGCGTCCGACGGCGATGGCCCGCAACCGCCGGATTCGCCGGCAGTGGTTGCGCGGCTGCCGATAGCGGGCTGAGCCGAATCCAGCGGCGTGGGCTCAGGCCAGCGCGGCTTGCAGCTCGGCGATTTCCCGGCGCAAAGCTTCGTTTTCTTCTGTCAGTTCGGCCACGCGCTGACGCAGCGCCAGCAATTCGCCGCTGTCGGTAGCTTCCGCCGCCGGCTTGGGCGCGCGCGGCTTGCGGTTGGCTTCGCGCACGCGCTTGGCCGCTTGCTTGAGCTCATCGCCGCCGGCCAGCGCGGCTTCGCGCTGTTCCTCGGCAGGCAGGGTGGAGACCGCGGCGGCGGCGGCGAGCGAAATCGTCCCGGACTTGACCGCGGCCACGACTTCCGGGGTGGCCTGCTTATGGATCTTTTCGATCAGCCCGACCTGACTGCTGCTCAAGCGCGCGGCCTTGGCCAGCGCCTCGCGGCTGTCGAACTCGGGCGCGGCGTGGCGTTGGTCGTCGCCCCACGGCGGCGCGCCGTCGTCGCTGGACTCGGCGGCGGTTTCCACCGCCGGCGCGGCTTCGGCCTGTGCGCGGGCTTGCTCGGCCTGCGCGCGGCGCTCGTTCAGGATCTCGCGCTTGCGCAAGGCCAGTACGCCGCGCTGGAAATCCGACACGCTGCGCCGGCCCAGGTGTTGATCGATCATCCACAGGTGGACGTCGTTCATCGACTGAAAGCGGGTGTTCTGCACCGTCTGAAACTCCAGACCGTGCTTGCGGCAGATGCCGTAACGGTTGTGGCCGTCGACCAGCACATTGCCCCACAGCACCAGCGCGTCGCGGCAGCCTTCGGCGAGAATGCTCTGCTCCAGCGCCTCGTATTCCTCCTCGGTGAGCGGATCGATGTAGGCCTTGAGCGATTCGTTGACGAGGATATCCATGGAGCGGGGCCGGCGAGATGCGAGGGGCCGGCATTGTAGGCAGTTGCGGCCGCCGAGTCAGGCGTTGACAGACGCGCCGATCGCGTTACCGCCCGATTGAGCGATATCGGCGCGGGTCTGGTTCATCTTTCGATGCTCAGGAGGGGCATGCGCTTGGATGCGAGCCGCGCCGCATCTGCCGCGTTTCAGCCTACGCGCCGATAGCGCGAAACCCAATTGGTCTCCCACGTTTTGCCTTCGTCGGGCGAGAACGCTTGTTCCCATTGCACCGAGTCCGCGTCGCCGCGCGTCCACAGCCCACGGACCTTGACCGCGCGTTCGCGCAAGGTGGTTTGGCCGTAGAACGTGCCCACGCCGTCGGCGAAGCCGCCGAGCATGGGCGCGACGATCTTGTGCGGGTTGCGGGTGTCCAGCCACCAGTCGGCCCAGGTCTTGCTGGCGGGGTCGTAGCTGCGCAGGCTGAAGCCGCGATAGGGCTGGTCGGGGCGGTGGACCGCGCTTTCGTCGGTCTGGGCCAGGCCGGCGAAGATCGATTGAACCTTGCACACGCCTTCGAACGCTTGCCAATCGTTATCGCCGAGCAGGCGTTGTTTGAGTCGGCGGTATCGGACTTGCCAACTGCCGAGGAAGAAATCGAAGGCGCGTGCGGGATCGTCGCTGGCGAGGTCGGCGGGCGCCGCGCCGCGGGGTGCCCCAGCGGCGGGAAGCGCGTTGGCGGCGATGGCGAGCAGCGAGAGTTGCACGATGCGGCGGCGATCGGGGTCTAGCGTCATGCGGGCCTCATGGCGGAGCGGGGCGGTGTCGGCGGCAGGCTTATTTCGTAGCGCCGCCAGCGCGGGTGTCGGTGGAGATCCAGTTCATTTCCCAGGTCTTGCCGGCGTCGGCGGAATAGGCCTGCTCGAACAGACAGCGGTCGCGGCTCGGGCAATGGATGACGAAACGCACCCGGATCGGCCGGCCGTTCAGGACCTCATCGCCGTAGAACTCGCCGCGGCCGCGTTGAAAGCGGCCGATCACCGGCGCGGTCAGCGCGCCGTCGCGCAGATTGGCGTAGTGGATGCTCCATCGATCCGATTGCGGGTCGTACAGGCGCAGCGCCACGCCGTCGATGCGTCCGGCGGGGCCGGCGACCGCGAGTTCGGCGGTGTTGGCGCGGCCTTCGTGTATGCGGTTCACCAGGGTGGTGCCGCGGTATTCGACCCATTCCTGCGAGCCGCTCAACGGCCGTTTCAGGCGCTTGATGTGGCTGTTCCACAGGCCGAACTCGAAGTCGAAGCCGTGCTGGCCGTCGCGCGGCGATTGCGCCGGCTGCGGCGCTTGCGCGCGCTGGCGTTGCGCGGCGGTGGGCGCGATCGCCAGCAGCGCGGCCAATGCGCCGGCGAGGATGGCCGAACTCATGCTGTCGGGTGCGCGCATCCGGATCGGCTCCTGTGGTCCGTCGGTGGGCGGACGCCCGCGCAATGTGCGGCGGCGCGCAGGGGGATTCCAGGGCCAGTTAGGCCGGGCCGGGCAGGCCAATTGCGCTCAGCGATTGCGCCGGCGGCGATATCCGTCGAAGAATGCATGGGGCCGCACGCGATTTCCGAGATCGGCCGCCAACGCAGGAAGCGTCCGCCGATGATTGCGATCCCCATGCGCGCCGCCGTTCTATCGCTCGCGCTGAGTCTGTGTGCGGCCT
>NZ_JBAMDI010000192.1:0-14944 GCF_036961695.1 Pseudomonas sp. CGJS7
TGGCCAATTTCCGCCCGCCGTTCACCGTTGCCGCCGCTACCGTATTCGCGGGTAAACCCGTTCCTACGCCGGATCGGGGGTGGACACAGGTCGGTGGTTGGGCACAGGCCGTGGTGTAGGAGCGGGTTCACCCGCGAAAGGGCCGGGCCTGCTGGCCAATTTCCACCCGCCGTTCACCGTTGCTGCCGCCACCGTATTCGCGGGTAAACCCGCTCCTACACAGATTGGTGGCGGACACACATACAGCGAAACCGCAGGGGTCAGAAGGCTTGCGGCATCTCGCCCTTGGCCAGGCGCCGGTTGATGTCGGCAATCACTTCGGGCAGGTCGTTGATGGTGTCGATCAGGTAGTGCGGGCGGGAGCCGGCAAACAGTGCATGGATGCGCTGGCGCTCGCTTTCCAGTTTCTCGGCACTCAACGCCCGGAAGCCTTCCCAGGTCAGGCCCAGAGCATTGCCCGAGCAGACCAGCGCCACGGTCCACATGCCGGCACGGCGGCCTTCAAGAATGCCAGGCACGGTGTCGTCCACCTTCACGCAGGCCGCTACATCGTCAATCCCCAGCGCAATCACGTTGGCCAAGGCCTGGGCCGGCCATGGGCGGCCGTTCGGGGTTTCATCGGTGGCCACTACATGGTCGGCTACGTAGCCGTTCTGCGCAGCCAGTTCCACCACCTTGTCCATCACCACTTTCGGGTAGCCCGAGCACGAGCCGATCTTCAGGCCGTCCTGGCGTAGACCGGTGAGGGTGTCCAGCGCACCGGGGATCAGTGCCGAGTGCACGGCGATCTTCTCGATCTGCAGCGGCATGAAGCGGTTGTAGATGGCGGTGACGTCATCATCGGTCGGGGTACGGCCGAACACCTTGCGGTAGCGCTCGGCAATTTCCGGTACGTCGCACAGGGTGCGGATATGGTCCCATTTGCCCATGCCCATCGGGCCTCGGGCTTCCTCGATCGAAACCTGCACGTCGAACTCGGCAAAGGCCTCGACAAAGATCTGGGTGGGAGCGAATGAGCCGAAATCGACCACGGTGCCAGCCCAGTCGAGGATGGCGGCTTGCAATTGGGTGGGGTTGTTGTAGTTCATGTGCGCAAATTCCTGAGTTCGGGTGGGCAAAGCGTCAGATGTCCAGCACTTCCATTTCCCGCAGCACGTCGGCCACGGCATTCACGGCGGCCTGCATGCCGTCCGCCCCTACCACACCGATACAGCCGACGCGGAAGGTTTCGACCTGGGTCAACTTGCCCGGGTAGAGAATGAAACCCTTGGCCTTGACCCGCTCGTAGAAGTCCTTGAACTGGTAGCGGGCATCGGTGGGGGCGTGGAAGGTGACGATGATTGGCGCCTGGATCTCGGCAGGCAGGAAACTGCGCAGGCCGATGGCTGCCATGCCGTCGAGCAGCGTCTTGCAGTTGTCTGCGTAGCGCTGGTGGCGGGCGGGAAGGCCACCTTCCTCGTTGTATTGCTGCAGTGCTTCGTGCAGTGCAGCGACCACGTGGGTAGGCGGGGTGAAGCGCCATTGCCCGGTCTTGGCCATGTAGGCGTGCTGGTCGTGCAGGTCCATGGCCAGCGAGTGGGCATTGCCTTCGGCGGCCGCCAGGGCGTTTTTTTCGGCGAAGACGAAGCCCATGCCGGGTACGCCTTCCAGGCACTTTCCGGAGGCCGCGATCAGTGCTTCGAAGGGTATTTCGCGGGCATCGATCGGCAGTGCACCGAACGAGCTCATGGCATCGATGATCAGGCGCTTGCCATGGCGTTTGATCACCTGGGCGATCTCGGGCAGCGGGTTGAGGATGCCGGTGCTGGTTTCGCAGTGGATCAGCGCCACATGGGTGATGGCCGGGTCTTCGGCCAGCAGCCGGTTGACGTCGGCGGCGGTGGTCGGCTGGTCTTCGGCCGTTTCGAAGGTGCTGTAGGTGCGACCCAGCACTTTGCAGATCTTCGCCAGGCGCTGGCCGTACGCGCCGTTGATCAGTACCAGAACCTTGCCATCGCGTGGCACCAAGGTGCCGATGGCCGCTTCCACGGCGAAGGTACCGCTGCCTTGCAGGGGCACGCAGTGGTGGCTGCTGGCGCCGTCGATGATGGCCAGCAGTTGTTCGCAGACGCTGGCAGTCAATTGGTTGAAGTCACGGTCCCAGGAGCCCCAGTCCACCAGCATGGCTTGGCGGGTGCGGATTGATGTGGTCAGGGGACCTGGGGTCAGCAGAATCGGGGCGTTGCTCATTCCGTTATTCCTCACAAGCGGTGGGCTGAAACTACGGGGCCTAGGTTGCAATTCACGCTGCCATCAATCAAATTGTTTGTTGTTATCCCAGCTATAAGTCAGGCCGATGAATATGAACCTGTTCCAGCTACGCGCCTTCGACGCCGTGGCCCGTGAGGGCAGCTTTACCCGTGCTGCCGAGCGCCTGTTCATCAGCCAGCCGGCGGTGACCGGGCACGTCAAGGCCCTGGAGGAGCACTACCAGATCACCTTGTTGCGGCGTACTGCACGGCGCGTGGAGCTGACCGAGGAGGGCACGCGCCTGGCGGCCATCACCCGCGCCATGTTCGGCCTGGCCGAAGAAGCGCAGGCCATGCTCGAGGCCAACCGCCAGTTGCTGACCGGGCGCCTGGAGGTAGCTGCCGACGGCCCGCACCGGGTCATGCCGATGCTGGCGCTGCTGCGTGAACGGTACCCAGGCGTCACCGTCAACTTGCGCCTGGGCAATGCTCAGGAGACCTTGACTGCGCTGCTCGGCGAGCATGCCGACGTGGCGGTGCTGACCGAAATAGAGCCGCGCAAGGGGCTGCATCTGCAAAATCTCTGTGAGTCGCGCCTGTGTGCGCTGTTACCGGTGGGGCACACCTGGGCCAGCGAGCGGGAGGACTTGCCGTTGGCCGAGCTGCACCAGCAGATCATGGTGCTGCGCGAACCCAGCTCCACCACCCGGCGCACCTTCGACAAGGCCTGCATCAAGGCGGGCGTGCATCCGCGTGTATTGCTGGAGCTGGACAGCCGGGAGGCGGTAACCGAGGCAGTGGCCTCGCAGCTGGGGATTGGCGTTGTTTCTTCCACTGAAGTGGCCAATGATCCCCGTGTGGTGGCACGCCCATTGGCCGGCGAGGGCCTTGTCAACCAACACGTAATCGGCTGCCTGGAGCGTCGTCGCGAACTGCGCCTGATTCAGGCATTCCTGGGCCTGGCAGCGGGGCTATGATGGCTGTTTGCTGCGGGGCACCCTAGGCTCTGTATGAAAAGCCTTGATACTCGGTGATGCTGCGTTGAAAACAGCCTCGGAATGCTCATTTACAACCCGTAAACTCCGCTTCCTCGGCTGTTTTCGCCTTGCCTGACCTTCGTCTCAAGGCTTTTCATACAGACCCTAATATGGCCGGCAATCAGCCGACAGGACCGTCGATGAGCGACAAAGACACCATTTCCATGCAGCTGGTGCGCGAAGCGCTGTTGCAGACCTGCCCTGCCGGTGAGCCTGACAGTGGCTTGCTGGCCAGGGCGGGCATCGCCGTTGAACAACTGCACCTGCCAGAGGCAAGGGTCAGTGCCGAGTCCTATGCCCGCCTGTGGCGCTTGCTGGCCCGGCGCTGCAACGACGAATTCTTCGCGATGGACCCGCGCGGTCTGTGCAGTGGCAGCCTGGCGTTCATGTGCCGTGCCAGCATGGGCCAACCGACCCTGGGCGCAGGCCTGGAAACCTCGTTAGCATTTCTGTCGCTGATGCTTCAAGACATGCAGCCCAGCCTGGTGCGCCAGCAAGGCCTGGCCGAAATTGTCATCAATGAGCCGCGTGACGAACCGCGCCGCGCGTTCACCTATTTCACCTTCTGGATGATCGTGCATGGGGTGACCTGCTGGCTGGCCGGGCGGCGCATCCCGATTCTGAGCATTGATCTGCGTTGTGCCGAACCACCCTTTTGCGACGACTACCGGGTCATGTTTTCGGAGAACCTGCATTTTGAGCGTCCACGCACACGCATGATCATTGCTTCGCAATACCTCGACTTGCCCCTGCGGCGCAGCGAGGAGGAGCTGCAGCGTTTTCTGGCCGAAGCGCCGGGCAATATCCTGGTCAAGTACCGTGACCCGGCCAGCCTCGGGCGGCGTATCCGCACCGACCTGTTGCGCCTGGCCCCTGAGCAATGGCCCGATGCTGACCGCCTGGCCCGGCAGCTGTGCCTGTCGCCATCGACCCTGCGGCGGCGTCTGGCAGAAGAGGGGCAGAACTACCAGGGCTTGAAGGACAGCGTACGACGGGAGCTGGCGATCGCCTGGCTCAGCCAGGAAGACGTGGCCATGGGCGAGCTTGCCGAGCGTTTGGGGTTCGCCGACAGCAGCTCGTTCTATAAGGCATTTCGCAAGTGGTTCGGCTGCAACCCGGGGCATTATCGGGCATTGATCCAGGCGCGAGGGGCAGGGCACTGAAGGGCGAACGCTTCCTGCCGTAGCGCATTACCGCGCGGGCCCAGAAGGCTTACCGAGCAGGCGCCGATCGAACCCGTTCCCTCTGCATCCTGGTCCGGCATTTGAACAACATGGTTGGCTTCGTCAAATAGCTGTGGAACCCACCATGATTATCAATGCGACTGACCATGACCCATTCATCGGTGCCCGATTACCTGAGTGGCTCAAACGCGCGTCAAGGGGCCAGATCAACACCCTGCGCACCAGCCTGAACGCGCACCACGCCAGCCAAGCACGCTTGAGTGGCCTGACACTTGAGTTACTGCCGCTCCAGCAGTTTGCCGAGAAGCACCTGGCGGCGTTGCTGGATGCACCGTTGCCGGACGGGCAGGTATTTGCCCAGCTCGAGTGGCTGCGGGTGGCGCCACGCTTCGGCACACTGCCAGGTACCTTGCAACAGACATACGGGTACAGCCAGACGCGTGAGAACGGGTTACTGCGGCTGATGCGCAACTTTGCTGCGAATACCCGCTACTACGAGGGCACGGGGCTGGTTTTGCCAGGCAGCGATAAACCATTGAATGCATCGCTGGAAGCATTGATTACGGCCTGTCGCAATCTGGACGTTGGTCAGCGTTATCAGGACGCGTTGCAAAGGATCTTCCCGCCAGCTACCCAGGCGGTGCTGGCTGAAGACAAACGTTCGGGGTTGAAGCTGGCGACCGAGCTTGCGGCTTTGCAGGGAAACATAAGCGTCGATGTGCAGCTTGCCTTGCGTGAGGTGGTGGACCCCGCTCAGGAGCGGCGACAACAAGGCCTCGAAGGCAAACCCATGCTGTTGAGGGCAATAGGGAAACCTGTGGTCGATGGCTTGCTGATTCACCTGCATGACAAGGCGGGAAATGAACGGGGCATCGTACTTTACCTGCCTGGTGATCCCCGGCAGGCATTGCGGTTCTTCGACAATGCCGCCTCCATGAACAGTACCGTGGCGATGTTGTTGCAAGATCCCGGTTACTGGCAGTACTTCACACAGCTCATCAGCCTTGAGCACCGTGCAGGTTTTGTCAGTACCCTCGGCAAGCGCCTGAAAGACAAGCTGCCGGACCTGGAGCTTGAGGGTGAAACACCTGGAGGAGGGGTTTTCACGCAACTGGCGACTCGGCAAGTGCAACGGGTCAAGGAAGATGCCCGGTTGCTGCTGGTACCAACCGCTGACGCTGATAGCCGGGCGATTAGCGCCAGACACGCTGAGTGGAAGGCGGCAGGTCTGGACCTGGTAAACCTCGCCGGCCTTTTCATCCCGGCTGTGGGGGGCGTGCTGCTGGGGCAGGTGGTTGCCCAGACGTGCGCCGAAGTGTTCGAAGGGATGAGGGATTGGTCGAAGGGGCACCAACACGAAGCGCTGCAGCATCTGCTGGGGGTCGCCGAAACCTTGGCGGCTACCGCGGCGACGGTGGCGGGTGTCAGTTTTGTGCGCAGTGCGTTTGTCGCGGGCCTGGAGCCGGTAAGCGTTGGGAATGGGCGCGGTCGGCTGTGGCAGTTCAACGCCAGGAATTATCGATCATTGCCGGGCCCTGTCGATCTGCTCGAGGAGGAGCGCGGTGGCGAGGCGGGCTGCCGCTGGGTCCGTATCGATGGACGTTCCCTCGAAGTGCACCAGCCCGTCGCCGATGGCCCCTATCGCCTGCGCCATGCAGCGAGTGAGGGGGGCTACGGGCCGGTCGTGTTGCACAACGGTGAGCGTGGCTGGCAGCTGATGCGTGAACAACCCTTAAGCTGGCAGGCGCCTGCCCGCATGCTGGATGCATTATGGCCACAGCTTTCCCCTGTCGACGCGCATCAGGCCGAGCAGATAATGCGGGTGGCAGGTATCGATGCAGACTTGTTGCGCGGCGTTCTCGTGGAGAATCGCCCGGCGCCGGTGAGCCTTGGCCAAACGTTGCGCGCCTTCCAGGCGCATGCACGCATTCAAAGGTTTTTCCAGCGTGTTCGGCTGAAGGCGTTGATGCCATCGGACAGGGAGCTGCTGGCCTGGTGTGAAGCAAGGCCAGGCGTGGGCGCCGGACTGGAGCAGATGCAGGTGCATGAGGCCGGGTTGCGGCCGCAATTGTTTGCTCACCTGACAGAACAGTCACTGGCAGCAGACCCGCTCAGCATGTTGGTAAAACGCGACTTCCCGGGTTTGCCTTCGGCCTACATAAATGAAGTAACCGGCCAGGCGCATGAGCTTGAGCACCAAATGGCGCGGGTCGAGCGGCGGCTGCCATTGCCGTGCGCGAAGAACGCCCGTTCGCTCTTGCGTCTGGCTCGCCTGAGCCGGGGGCTGGCGGGGTTGTATCTGAGCACGGCGTACAGTGATGTCACCGGCGAGTTGGCCCTTGCGTTGCTGGATAGCTTCGAACTCGAGCAACTTGACCTCGACTTGCGCGACCGCGGGCTGGATGGGCGGTCTATCAGGCGCCTCGGTAGCGGCGGGCGAACCGAGGCAAGAAGAATAGTGGTCCGGCATGAAGGCAGGTTTCTGATCTACAACGGGTCAGGTGTGCCACACGTGCTTATCGCTGACGAGCCGGGATGTATCTTCGAGGCGCTTTTTGCCGCACTGACATCAGAGCAGCGGGCAGCGATGCAACTGGTGGGCAGTGCGGCGGCGAGCCAACTGCGTGAGAAGCTTCTGGCGCGGTTACCCGCTACCCATTGGGATATCGCGCGCATGCTCGGCTGGCCAGAGGAGCAGGCCTGGCTCAATCCAGGGCGTCGCATGGACGATGGGCGCGTGGGATACCCGCTCAGTGGTCGCCCTGGCGCTGCTCCCAGGGATGAGCGAGCGATCATTCGCGATCAGCTACGATCGCTTTATCCTGGCCTGGACGAGGCCGCGCTCGATGTGGAGCTGGCGCGTGTGCAACAAGGCCCGCAGCCAGTCTTCGAGCGCCTGGTAGAACTGCAGGAAGCACATGACCAGCTAGTGCTGTACCTCAACCGCTGGGTCGGTGCCGAGTTGCAGGAGGGTCGACGCGCCGACCGCAGGTTGACGGCCGACAGCATCCTGCGAGCCTGGCGACTGCAGGGCGAGCCTGTTTCGGCCGGCGAGGGGCAAACACAGGGGCAGCGCTTGTCGATGAGCGGTTTGAGTTTGCGCACACTGCCGGCACTACCGCCGCACATCGATTTCCATCGCATTACCCTGCTGAGCGTGAACGACACCCTGATTACTGACATTCCGGCCGACTTCCTTCGCCCGTTTACTGCCTTGACGCACCTGAACCTCAACAACAACGCGTTGATGCGTCTACCAACAGGCATTGCCCATTTACCGAATCTTCAATCGCTTCGGTTGGCGCATAACGAGATACGCCTCGACGCCCAGGCGATCAGCGTTCTGCATGGTTTGTCCAACCTTGTGCATCTTGATCTCAGTCATAACCGGCTGGAAGCGCTCGACATGAGCTTCCACCAACTTTCTCGGCTGACAAGCCTGAACCTGCGTCATTGTCGGCTGGGCAGCTGGCCGCGTCGCCTGGAGCTCTGTGGTCTACTTGAACGTGCTGACTTGCGCAACAACCAACTCCGCGAAGTGCCCACCGAGATCCAGCTGATGCCTTATGCATTTCGACAGGCCATTCTGATGGAGGACAACCCCTTGTCGGTCATGCAGCAACGAAGGTTGTATGCCCTCGATGTGATCGAAGAACACCGGCACTCACCTGAGCAGTTGGGGTCAGTTGACCTGGCCAGGGCCCGTACGCGTTGGGTAGGCCATACGGATGCGACGGTTCAGGCCGAGCGTGAGGCCGTGTGGCTGCGGTTGCTGGCGCAAGCAGGTAGCAGCGGGTTGTTCAGGTTGTTGGCTCGCCTGGAGATGACTGCGGACTACAGCCAAGCGGGTGAAGGGCGGGATGCGCTGGTTGACGGGGTATGGACACTGCTGGCTACGCTGGACGGCGACCCGGTGCTGTGCCGGCGGATTTTTGAGCGGGCCGGCCTGCCGCTGTCATGTTCGGACGCCGTTGCCAGCCATTTCAGTGCATTGCAGGTATTGGTGAGGCAGGCGCAGGCCGAAGCCGCCGCAGTCAACCCTGAACGCAGGGGCGAGTTGCTTGAACTGGGCAGGCAACTGTTCCGGCTGGATCAACTGGAAGGGATTGCCTACCAGGATGGCCGGCAGCGTCTGGCTGCCAGTGAACATGTTGACCAGTTGGCATTGGGGCTGGCTTACAGGGTGCAACTTCGTAGCCGTTTGCGGTTGCCCAACCAGCCGTATGCCATGCGCTATCCCGAGTCTGTCGCGCTGACACAGGCCCAGGTAGAGGATGCGTTCCTGCGGGTTACGCGCGCGCAGACCATCGAGGGCCTGACCGATAGCCTGAGCCAGCGCGCGTTCTGGCGCCGTTACCTGCGCCAGCAACATGACCAAATGTTCGATGCCCTCAGTGCGGATTACACTCGGCGCACGCTTGAGCTGCAGGCTCAACGTCCTGTCTTGGCGCCCGCGGCCTTCGAGCAGCAACTACGCCGGCTGCAGGAACAGCAGGTCCTCGATATCGAGCGCCTGGTCGCAGGGCTCACCCAGTCCTACCTGCGTGCAGCCGAGCGCGCAGAGGGGTGATTAGCGGCGGCCAAACCAGTCATCCAGATTGACAGCTTTGGCCATTGCCGCCGCGCATGAGCGGCGCGAACATCGTCGGACCGATGCTTCAACTCCAAAAACAAGAAACCAGGAGTCCGATGATGCGCGATTACGCCGAGGCCGCTCGTACGTTCGACCATGACCAGGCCGTTGTGACGGCATTGCACGGCAACCTTGAAGCCCTTAATGCCTGTGTCGAATGCTGTGACCGGCATGCCGGTGACGGCAGGCTGGCACTGATTCATGAGGACCGCGATGGTAACAGCGCGCGCTATAGCTTCGATCAGCTTCAGGTGCAGGCTGCCCGGTTCGCCAATGTGTTAAAGGCGCAGGGGGTAGGCGCCGGAGACCGGGTTGCCGGCTTGATGCCGCGTACCCCTGAACTGCTGGTGACCATCCTCGCTACCTGGCGCCTCGGGGCGGTTTACCAGCCCTTGTTCACCGCGTTCGGCCCCAAGGCCATCGAGCACCGGCTTGAGCAATCCCATGCCCGAGTGGTGGTCACCGATAGCCACAACCGCGCCAAGCTGGACGACGTGCATGCCTGCCCGACCATCATCACTGTCAAGGCCCGCAGTGGTGAGCTGGACTTCCAGCAATGCCTGGAACGCGCAGCGGACGTATGTGAGCCGGTGATGCGCTCAGGCAACGATCCATTCCTGCTGATGTTCACTTCCGGAACCACTGGCCCGGCAAAACCCCTGGAAGTGCCACTGCGTGCGATCGTCGCGTTTCAGGGCTACATGCGTGATGCCATCGAGCTGCTGCCCGAGGACAACTTCTGGAACCTGGCCGACCCGGGTTGGGCTTACGGCTTGTATTACGCCGTTACCGGTCCGTTGTCGCTGGGGCACGCCACCACGTTCTACGATGGCCCGTTCAGTGTCGAGAGCTGCGCCCGGGTGATCGACAAGCTGGGTATCACCAACCTGGCCGGTTCGCCGACCGCGTATCGCTTGCTGATTGCGGCGGGCAAAGATTTCTCGGCACCGATCAAGGGCCGCCTGCGGGTGGTCAGCAGTGCCGGCGAACCGCTTAACCCCGAGGTGATCCGCTGGTTCGCCGACGAGCTGGGCGTGACCATTCACGATCACTACGGCCAGACCGAACTGGGCATGGTGCTGTGCAACCACCATGGCCTGCAGCATCCGGTGCACCTGGGTTCTGCCGGCTATGCCATCCCCGGCCACCGCATCGTGGTGGTGGACGAGCAGGGCAACGAACTGCCAGCCGGCCAGCCAGGCATCCTCGCCGTTGACCGTGAGCAGTCGCCGCTGTGCTGGTTCGGCGGTTACCACGGCCTGCCGACCAAAGCCTTCGTCGGCAAGTACTACCTCAGCGGCGACACTGTCGAGCTGAACCCGGATGGCAGCATCAGCTTCGTTGGCCGTAGCGACGACGTGATCACCACCTCCGGTTACCGGGTGGGGCCGTTCGATGTGGAAAGCGCGTTGATCGAGCACCCGGCGGTGATCGAGGCAGCGGTGATCGGCAAGCCCGACCCGGAGCGTACCGAGCTGATCAAGGCGTTCGTGGTATTGGCCAGCGGCTACGCCGGCAGTGTCGAGCTGGAAGAAACCTTGCGCCAGCATGTGCGCCAGCGCCTCTACGCGCATGCCTACCCCAGGGAAATCGAATTCGTCAGCGAGCTGCCCAAGACCCCGAGCGGCAAGCTGCAACGCTTCATCCTGCGCAACCAGGAAGTCGCCAAACAACAAGCGCAACAGGCCACCCCTGCCAGCGTCTGAAAGGAAAGTACTCATGCACATAGCCAATAAACATTTCATCGTCAGCGGCGCCGCTTCCGGGCTGGGTGCTGCGACTGCACAGATGCTGGTCGAGGCTGGCGCCAAGGTCATGCTGGTCGACCTCAATGCCCAGGCTGTCGAAGCCAAGGCCCGCGAACTGGGCGACAATGCCCGTTTCACCGTGGCTGATATCAGTGACGAGCAGGCGGCCCAGTCGGCTGTCGATGCAGCTGTCAGCGCCTTTGGCAGCTTGCATGGGTTGGTCAATTGTGCCGGCATCGTCGGTGCCGAGAAGGTGCTGGGCAAGCAGGGCCCGCATGGCCTGGCCAGCTTCGCCAAGGTCATCAACGTCAACCTGATCGGCAGCTTCAACCTGTTGCGTCTGGCTGCGGCGGCCATGGCCGAAGGGGCTGCCGATGAGAGCGGCGAGCGTGGGGTCATCATCAACACGGCCTCCATTGCCGCCTATGACGGCCAGATTGGCCAGGCCGCCTACGCTGCCTCCAAGGGGGCCATTGCCAGCCTGACCTTGCCGGCCGCGCGCGAACTGGCACGCTTCGGCATCCGCGTGATGACCATCGCTCCGGGTATCTTTGAAACCCCTATGATGGCCGGCATGAGCGAAGAGGTACGTGCTTCGCTGGCTGCCGGCGTACCGTTCCCGCCCCGCTTGGGCCGCCCGCAGGAATACGCCGCGCTGGCCCGCCATATCATCGAGAACAGCATGCTCAACGGTGAGGTCATCCGCCTCGACGGTGCGCTGCGCATGGCTGCCAAGTAAGGAGAGCGAACATGACCCTCGCCAATGACCCCATCGTTATCGTCAGCGCCGTGCGCACGCCCATGGGCGGGTTGCAGGGCGACCTCAAGAGCCTGACTGCGCCGCAACTGGGCAGCGCCGCCATTCGTGCTGCCGTGGAACGTGCCGGCATCGATGCCGCCGGTGTCGAGCAGGTACTGTTCGGCTGCGTGCTGCCGGCCGGCCAGGGCCAGGCGCCGGCACGCCAGGCCGCGCTGGGCGCCGGGCTGGACAAGCACACCACCTGCACCACCCTGAACAAGATGTGCGGCTCGGGTATGCAAGCCGCGATCATGGCCCATGACCTGCTGCTGGCCGGCACCGCAGACGTGGTAGTGGCGGGTGGCATGGAAAGCATGACCAACGCGCCGTACCTGCTGGACAAAGCCCGTGGCGGATACCGCATGGGCCACGGCAAGATCATCGACCACATGTTCATGGACGGCCTCGAAGACGCCTACGACAAAGGCCGTCTGATGGGTACCTTTGCCGAGGACTGTGCCCAGGCCAATGCCTTCAGCCGCGAAGCCCAGGACCAGTTCGCCATCGCCTCGCTGACCCGAGCGCAGGAAGCCATCAGCAGCGGCCGTTTTGCCGCCGAGATCGTGCCGGTGGAAGTCACCGAGGGCAAGGAAAAGCGCGTCATCAAGGATGACGAGCAGCCGCCCAAGGCGCGTCTGGACAAGATTGCGCAGCTCAAACCGGCGTTTCGTGAAGGCGGCACCGTGACGGCGGCCAACGCCAGTTCGATTTCCGACGGCGCTGCGGCGCTGGTACTGATGCGCCGCTCCGAGGCCGACAAACGTGGCCTCAAGCCATTGGCCGTCATCCACGGCCACGCCGCCTTTGCCGACACCCCGGCGCTGTTCCCGACCGCCCCGATCGGCGCTATCGACAAACTGATGAAACGCACCGGCTGGAACCTGGCCGAAGTTGACCTGTTCGAGATCAACGAGGCCTTCGCCGTGGTCACCCTGGCGGCCATGAAACACCTCGATCTGCCACACGACAAGGTCAATATCCACGGCGGCGCTTGCGCCCTCGGCCACCCGATCGGCGCTTCTGGCGCACGTATTCTGGTCACCCTGTTGTCGGCCTTGCGCCAGAACAATCTGCGTCGAGGTGTGGCGGCCATCTGCATCGGCGGTGGCGAGGCCACGGCCATGGCTGTTGAATGCCTGTACTGAGGTGAACCATGCTGGTAAATGACGAGCAACAACAGATCGCCGACGCGGTACGTGCCTTCGCCCAGGAGCGCCTGAGACCGTTTGCCGAGCAATGGGACAAGGAACATCGCTTCCCGAAAGAGGCCATCGACGAGATGGCCGAACTGGGCCTGTTCGGCATGCTGGTGCCGGAGCAGTGGGGCGGTAGCGACACCGGTTATGTGGCCTATGCCATGGCCTTGGAGGAAATCGCTGCGGGCGATGGCGCCTGCTCGACCATCATGAGCGTGCACAACTCGGTGGGTTGCGTGCCGATCCTGCGCTTCGGCAACGAGCAGCAGAAAGAACAGTTCCTCACCCCGCTGGCGACAGGTGCGATGCTCGGTGCTTTCGCCCTGACCGAGCCGCAGGCTGGCTCCGATGCCAGCAGCCTGAAGACCCGCGCCCGCCTGGAAGGCGACCATTACGTGCTCAATGGCAGCAAGCAGTTCATTACCTCGGGGCAGAACGCCGGCGTCGTGATCGTGTTTGCAGTCACCGACCCGGAGGCCGGCAAGCGTGGCATCAGCGCCTTCATCGTGCCGACCGATTCGCCGGGCTACCAGGTAGCGCGGGTGGAGGACAAACTCGGCCAGCACGCCTCCGACACCTGCCAGATCGTTTTCGACAATGTGCGCGTGCCAGTGGCCAACCGGCTGGGCGCGGAGGGTGAAGGCTACAAGATCGCCCTGGCCAACCTTGAAGGCGGCCGTATCGGCATCGCCTCGCAAGCGGTGGGTATGGCCCGCGCGGCGTTCGAAGTGGCGCGCGACTACGCCAACGAGCGCCAGAGCTTTGGCAAACCGCTGATCGAGCACCAGGCCGTGGCGTTTCGCCTGGCCGACATGGCAACGAAAATTTCCGTTGCCCGGCAGATGGTATTGCACGCCGCTGCCCTTCGTGATGCGGGGCGCCCGGCGCTGGTGGAAGCGTCGATGGCCAAGCTGTTTGCCTCGGAAATGGCCGAAAAGGTCTGTTCGGACGCCTTGCAGACCCTGGGCGGTTATGGCTATCTGAGTGACTTTCCGCTGGAGCGGATCTACCGCGACGTTCGGGTTTGCCAGATCTACGAAGGCACCAGCGACATTCAGCGCATGGTCATTGCGCGCAATCTTTGAAGGAGCAGACTGCATGGCATTCGAAACCATCCTGTTGGACATCCACGGCAAGGTTGGCCTGATCACCCTCAACCGGCCGCAGGCGCTCAATGCGCTGAACGCGCAGATTGTCGGCGAGATCAACCAGGCTCTGGACCAGCTCGAGCGCGACCCGAACATCGGCTGCGTGGTGCTGACAGGCTCGGCCAAAGCCTTTGCTGCTGGCGCCGACATCAAGGAAATGGCCGAGCTGCAATACCCGCAGATCTACGTCGACGACCTGTTCAGCGACGCCGACCGCATCGCCAATCGCCGTAAGCCGATCATTGCTGCAGTGTCTGGATTTGCCTTGGGCGGCGGCTGTGAGCTGGCGATGATGTGCGACTTTATCCTCGCTGCGGACAATGCCAAATTTGGTCAACCGGAAATCAACCTGGGCGTGCTGCCGGGCATGGGCGGTACCCAGCGCCTGACGCGTGCGGTGGGTAAGGCGAAGGCCATGGAGCTTTGCCTGACCGGCCGCCTGATGGGCGCGGAAGAAGCCGAGCGTGCAGGCCTGGTGGCGCGGATCGTGCCGCAGGCAGAGCTGGTGGAAGAGGCGCTGAAGGTGGCGGCGACCATTGCCAGCAAGTCGATTCCGGTGAGCATGATGGTCAAGGAGAGCGTCAACCGGGCATTTGAAGTCACCCTCAGCGAGGGGGTTCGCTTTGAGCGTCGGGTCTTCCATGCGGCTTTCTCCACCGAAGACCAGAAAGAAGGCATGGCCGCATTC
Organism: Pseudomonas sp. CGJS7; assembly: GCF_036961695.1. Lineage (NCBI taxonomy): Bacteria > Pseudomonadati > Pseudomonadota > Gammaproteobacteria > Pseudomonadales > Pseudomonadaceae > Pseudomonas > Pseudomonas sp. CGJS7. The sequence goes on from NZ_JBAMDI010000192.1 coordinate 14,662, forward strand.
ATCGCTAAGCGCGAGGCACAGTTCAAGGACCGTTGATCAGACTCGGTTCGTTGCCGTTGCCGTTGCCGTTGCTGTGGCTTTTGCTTCGAAGTGCGCGATAGTTCAGGCGACGCAGATTGCGACTTCAGGAGGCCGAGCGTAGGGCTTGCGGAGGGAGGTGACGGGCATGGATGCCCGTCAAGCGCTGAGGCCCCATGGATGGGGCCTGCAGCGCGTACTCCCGGGAGCAAGCCCGGAGCGAGGGAACCCCGGAGCGTAGCGCAGGGGCCGGATGATGGGAGCG
>NZ_JBAMDI010000193.1:0-14802 GCF_036961695.1 Pseudomonas sp. CGJS7
AGCCCCAAAAAACCGGGGTAGGGCGGTAAGTGATTGTTATCTGTGAAAAAATTTTTGAATATTTTTGAAAATTAGTTTGACAGCCCTGCAATCCGAACTTAATATGCGCCCCGTCCACAGCGATGAACGAAAACGAAACGCTAGGCACCCAGCCAGCGATTCAGTTCAAAGCGACATTGTGGGGCTATAGCTCAGCTGGGAGAGCGCCTGCATGGCATGCAGGAGGTCAGCGGTTCGATCCCGCTTAGCTCCACCAAATTCCGCTTAGCAGCCAAGGCTGGTAAGCAAGACCGGGTCCAGCAACCGGGTCTTGAAGGTAAGAAGGTTCGTCCCCTTCGTCTAGTGGCCTAGGACACCGCCCTTTCACGGCGGTAACAGGGGTTCGAGTCCCCTAGGGGACGCCAGTTTTACACAAGCGATGTTTTTATGTCGCTGGGCCGCGAGGCTAGAAATCCGGGGCTATAGCTCAGCTGGGAGAGCGCCTGCATGGCATGCAGGAGGTCAGCGGTTCGATCCCGCTTAGCTCCACCAATTTTGCCGCGGTTCGCGTTAGCGGATCGGCACGAAGGTTACGTCCCCTTCGTCTAGTGGCCTAGGACACCGCCCTTTCACGGCGGTAACAGGGGTTCGAGTCCCCTAGGGGACGCCACTTTTCCTGCGTTTTGCAGGGCTTAAAAAGGCTCGTCGATTATTGATGAGCCTTTTGTTTCGGGGCTATAGCTCAGCTGGGAGAGCGCCTGCATGGCATGCAGGAGGTCAGCGGTTCGATCCCGCTTAGCTCCACCATTTCTGCCAGGGTTCACGCAAGTGGATCTTCGCGAAGGTTACGTCCCCTTCGTCTAGTGGCCTAGGACACCGCCCTTTCACGGCGGTAACAGGGGTTCGAGTCCCCTAGGGGACGCCACGTTTACCCGCGTTTTGCGGGACTTTAAAGGCTCATTCGCTTATTGAATGGGCCTTTTGTTTTTTCCCTCCAGCATTTTTCCCCGACAAGCGGCCGCAGATTTTGCTTGCCAAAAAATATGATGAGAATAATATTTCGATCATCATATTTTGTTTGGTGCGTGCCAGATGAGCGACAAGAAGAGCAGAACCCGCGAACGCATTCTGGAGGCGGCGCGTAGTGCGCTGATCCAGCACGGCCCGGCCGAGCCCAGCGTCAGCCAGGTGATGGGTGCGGCAGGCCTGACCGTCGGCGGCTTCTATGCGCACTTCGACAGCAAGGATGAGCTGATGCTCGAGGCGTTCCGCCAGTTGTTGGGTGAGCGCCGTGCCTTGCTCGCTCAGGTCGACCCCAATCTCGATGGCGCCGGGCGGCGAGCGCTGGCCGGGGCCTTCTACCTCTCGCGCAAGCACCGGGACTGCGAAGTACATGCTTGCCCGCTGCCTAACGCGTTGGGCGAAATGCAGCGCCTGCCGGAGGTCTTCCGCGAGGTGCTGGCCGAGCACATCGAGTTGATGACTGCCGCGATGGTCGACCGCCCTGAGGATGCCGACAAAGCGCTGGCCGACCTGGCCCTGATGGTGGGAGGGCTGGCGCTGGCCCGGGCCTTGGGGACCAGTGACCTGTCTGACCGTATTCTGCGCGCCGCCAAATCGGCGGTGCTTTAACCCTGGAGCATGGCGATGACCACCCTGAGCTGGATTCGCGGTGTCAATGGCACCTTGGGCCGCCTGGCCCCCGAGCATGTCGCGGGCAAGATGCGCCGTGCCTTCATGACCCCGCGCAACCTGCCGCCGCGGGATTGGGAGCTGCCCGTGCTGGCCAGCGCCGAGCGCATTACACTGCGCTTCGGTTTGTCTGCCTTGCGCTGGGGTCAAGGGCCGACCGTGCTGCTGATGCACGGTTGGGAAGGGCGCCCGACGCAATTTGCCGCCTTGATCGAGGCCTTGGTTCAGGCAGGGCATACGGTGGTGTCGCTGGAAGGGCCTGGGCATGGTCGTTCGCCTGGCGAGCAAGCGAATGTGGTGCTGTTTGCCCGGGCGCTGCTTGAGGCTGCGGCTGAGTTGCCGCCCTTGCGTGCAGTCATTGGCCATTCCATGGGTGGGGCGAGCGTGCTGCTGGCTTTGCAGATGGGGCTGCGTACAGAGGCGGCTGTCAGCATTGCAGCGCCGGCGCGGTTGCTCGGTGTGTTGCGTGGTTTTGCCCATCGCCTGGGGCTGCCAGCCCGGGCACGGGCAGCGTTCATTCGCCAGATCGAGCGCGATGTGGGCATGCAGATTGCGCGGCTGGATGTCACGGGTTACCAGCTGGAGCTGCCGGGGCTGGTGGTGCATGCTGCCGATGATGCTCTCGTGCCCGCAGATGAGGCACATGTCATCCACAAGTCCTGGTTCGACAGCCGGCTGATGCTGCTGGAAGAGGGTGGTCACCAGCGAGTGCTGGCCGACCCGCGGCTGAGTGAAGCCGTGCTCGAATTGCTGGCTCGGGCTGAAGCGGTTAGTGTCGGGGCGGCTTCAGCCGCGAACATCGGTATCGCCGCCGGTGCCATCCGCCGCGGTGTCTGATTCGCGGGCAAGCCCGCCCCTATAACGACTGCCTCAGGCTCACAGGGGCTGGACATTGCCCCGCAGATCGCTGCTAAATCGCCTTTTGCGCCAAGGAAGCGAAAATGAGCTGGGACCTGGCAACACCCTTCGTCATCGACCTGCGCGTCGGCAGCGAGGACATCGACGGCCTTGGCCATGCCAACAATGCCGTCTACGTCACCTGGCTTGAGCGCTGCGCCTGGCGCCACTCCCAGCGTCTGGGGCTGGACCTGGCCGAGTACCGGCGCCTTGACCGGGCGATGGCTGTGGTGCGCCACGAAATCGACTACCTGGCCGCCGCGTATGAAGACGACGAGCTGCAACTGGCCACCTGGATCATTGACTGGGACCAGCGCCTGCGCATGACGCGGCGGTTTCAGCTCAAGCGTCCGCGCGATGGTGTGACGCTGCTGCGCGCGCAAACCACCTTTGCCTGCATCGAGCTGTCCAGCGGCAAGCCCAGGCGCATGCCGGCGGAATTCGTCGAAGGTTACGGTCCGGCGCTGATCGGCGCCTGAGTGGCCGGCATTTTTTGTTAAACTGCCGGCTTTTTCCGCTGAGACCCCGACATGCAAATTGCCCTGGCCCCCATGGAGGGGCTGGTCGACAACATCCTGCGCGACGTATTGACCCGTGTGGGCGGTATCGACTGGTGCGTCACCGAGTTCATTCGCGTGTGCGACCGCCTGCTGCCGGCGTCCTCGTTCGACAAGCTGGCGCCTGAACTGCGTCAGGGCGCGCGCACGGCTGCCGGTGTGCCCATGCGCGTGCAATTGCTGGGTTCTGACCCGGTATGCCTGGCGGAAAACGCCGCACTGGCTTGCGAGCTTGGGGCGCCGGTGATCGACTTGAACTTCGGTTGCCCGGCAAAGACGGTGAACAAGTCGCGTGGTGGTGCGGTACTGCTCAAAGAGCCGGAGTTGCTGCACGCCATTGTGCGTGAAGTGCGGCGGGCGGTGCCGGCGAATATCCCGGTGACCTCGAAGATGCGCCTGGGCTTCGACAGCCCCGACGGGGCACTGGAGTGCGCCACGGCTTTGGCCGAAGGCGGTTCGGCACACCTGGTGGTGCACGCTCGGACCAAGGTTGAGGGCTACAAGCCGCCAGCGCACTGGGAGTGGGTGGCGCGGGTACAGGATGTGGTCAAGGTGCCGGTGTTCGCCAATGGTGAGATCTGGACGGTCGATGACTGGCGGCGTTGCCGCGAGGTCAGTGGCGCTGAAGACATCATGCTCGGGCGTGGGCTGGTATCGCGCCCGGACCTGGGCCTGCAGATTGCGGCGGCGCGGGACGGGCGCGACTATCAGCCGATGAGCTGGCAGGACTTGTTGCCCCTGTTGCGTGAGTTCTGGCGCCAGGCCCAGGCCAAATTGTCGTCGCGTTATGCGCCGGGGCGGATGAAGCAGTGGCTGGCGATGCTGACTCGCAGTTACCCTGAAGCGGTGGTGTTGTTTGCCGAGTTGCGCCGGGAAGATGACTGCGCGCGGATCAGCCGGTTGCTGGGGGTAGAGGCGCAAGTCTTGGAGGCTTGCGTCGCCTGAGCAGGTCGCTGGTACTGCACCTGTAGGAGCGGGTTTACCCGCGAAAGGGCCGGCCCTGCTGGCCAATCCCCACCCGCCGTTCACTGTTGCCGCCGCTACCGTATTCGCGGGTAAACCCGCTCCTACGCCGGATCGGTGGTGGACACAGGTCGGTGGCTGGGCACAGGCCGTGTAGGAGCGGGTTCACCCGCGAAGAGGCCATCAAACCCCGTGCAAAAAAATCAAATTTTTTCTATTTACCCCTTGAAAGCATTTCCCTCGGCCATATCTTTTGAGTACGCGATGCCGAAGCCGGGTCGCGTAATGACTTACTTGCTGAATCTCAGGAGTTTATGACCATGACTACTGCTTTCTCTCTTGCTCCACTGTTCCGTCATTCCGTTGGTTTCGACCGTTTCAACGACCTGTTCGAATCCGCGGCACGTAACGAGGCCGGTAGCAGCTACCCGCCCTATAACGTGGAAAAGCATGGCGATGACCACTACCGCATCGTGGTTGCTGCAGCCGGTTTCCAGGAAGAGGACCTCGACCTGCAGGTCGAAAAAGGTGTCCTGACCGTGACCGGTGGCAAGCGCGACAATAACGCCGCTGAAGTGACCTACCTGCACCAGGGTATCGCACAACGCGCCTTCAAGCTGTCGTTCCGCCTGGCAGATCACATCGAAGTGAAGGCTGCCGGCCTGGCCAATGGCCTGCTCAGCATCGACCTGCTGCGCATCGTGCCTGAAGAAGCCAAGGCCAAGCGCATTCCGATCAATGGTGAAAAACCAGCGCTGAACTGATCGAGCTGAAATGAAAAAAGGGCACCTCCAGAGGTGCCCTTTTTCGTGCTTCTCACGCGTGCGCGGCCGTCATGCGATCAGTAATCTGCCGGCGCCTCCAGCAACATCTGCCGAAACTCCGGTAACGGTAATGGCCGGCTGTGCAGATAACCCTGGTACAGATGGCACCCCAGCCGCTCGAGAAACGCCAGCTGTTCGGTCAGTTCTACCCCTTCGGCAATCACCACCAGGTCCAGGCTGCGTGCCATGGCGACAATGGCGCGGACAATTTCTGCGTCGTTGGGGTCGACCGGTGCATCACGTACGAAGCTCTGGTCGATCTTCAGCGCATCGACCGGCAGGCGCTTCAGGTAAGTCAGCGAGGAATAGCCGGTGCCGAAGTCATCCATGGCAAAACTCACCCCGTAGCGCTTCAGCTCGCGCATCTTGCTGATGGTGTCTTCCAGGTTCTGTATGACGATGCCTTCTGTGATTTCCAGCGTCAGCATCTGCCGCGGCAGGCGGTAATCGTCCAGGCTGCGCAGCACCCGCCCGACAAAGTCGTTCTGGCGGAACTGTCGCGGGCTTATGTTCACGCACAGGTTGAAATCATCAGCGTCGATCAGCCCGTCGGTCAGCATGCGGGCGCAGGCGTCGCAGGCTTCGTCGAGAATCCAGCTGCCAACTTCAAGGATCAGGCCACTTTCTTCCAGTACCTGGATGAACTGCGAGGGCGGTTGCTGACCCAGTTGCGGGTGGTGCCAGCGCAACAGTACTTCGGCACCGACGATGCGGTTGTCGCGGGCATCCACCTGCGGCTGGAAGTGCAGTGCCAGCTCGCCACGGGCCAGGGCCAGGCGCAGGTCGTTTTCCATGCGCAGGCGCTCGCTGGCGGCCTTCTGCATGGTGGTGTGGAACAGCTGGGTGGTGTTGCGACCAGAGTCCTTGGCCCGGTACAGGGCGATATCGGCACGCTTGAGCAGGTCGGCCGGTGTGGTGCCGTGGTCGGGGATCAGCGCCACGCCGATGCTGGGCGTTACCTGCAGGCGCTGGCCATCCAGTGACATTGGCTCGGCCAGCAGTTCGCGCAGGGTGTCGGCCAGCTCGCGCACTTTCTCTTCCACGTGTTCGCGGCTCCCTTCCAGGCCGCTAAGCAGCACCACGAATTCGTCGCCCCCCAGACGCGCCACGGTGTCCTCCAGGCGCACGCTGGCCTCAAGGCGGGCGGTGATGATCTTCAGCACCGTGTCGCCCACCGGGTGGCCCAGCGAGTCGTTGATGTGCTTGAAGTGGTCGAGGTCGAGGAACAGCAGGGCGCCACGCAGGTTATGGCGCTTGAGCAGGGCAATCTGCTGGCTCAGGCGGTCCATCAGCAAGGCGCGGTTGGGCAGGTTGGTCAGCGGGTCGTGATAGGCCAGGTGGCGTATCTGCGCCTGGGCGTTCTTCAGCTGGCTGACGTCGCGGGCGGTCAGCAGCAGGCAATCCACTTCGTTGAGGGTGATCGGTTCCACCGAAACCTCGACCGTGAGGATATCGCCACGCTTGTTGCGCCCGAGCATCTCGCGGTGGTGTACCCGGCCGCGCTCGCGCAACTCGGCCAGCAGCGCGCTGCGCTGCTTGTCGTCGGCCCAGATGCCGATCTCATACACCGTGTGGCCGATCACTTCATCAGTGCTGTAGCCGGTCAGGCGGCAGAAGCCGTCGTTGACCTCCAGGTAGCGGCCGCTGTGGCGTTCGGTGATGGTGATGGCGTCGGGGCTGGAGTGGAAGGCCTTGGCGAACTTCTCCTCGCTGGACTTCAGCGCGGCTTCGGCGCGTTGTTGCTGGGTGATGTCGCGCAGGGTGGTCACGCTGCAGGGCTGGTCGTCGACGGTGATCAGGCGGCTGGAAATCACACAGGTCAGCGGGTCGCCATTGCGGTGGTTGAGTACCACGGCGACGTTGCTCAAGGCCTGTTCGCGGATCACCTGCTCGATACGTTTCGCGCGCTCGACGGACTCGGCCCACAGGCCGATTTCCTCGGCGGTACGCCCAAGCACCTGCGCGCTGCTCCAGCCGAAGGTCTGGGTGAACGCCGGATTGATCTCGATGAACTGGCCAGTGTCCTGGCGGGTGACGCAGATCGGGTCGGGGCTGACCTGGAACAGGCTGGCAAACTTCTCTTCCGAGACGCTCAGGCGCTGTTCGCGCTCCACCTGATCGGTGATGTCGAGCAAGGTGCCCGCCATGCGCAGGGGGATGCCCTGGTCGTCGCGGTACAGCCGCGCGCGGCTTTCGATGTAGCGTGAAGTGCCGTTTTCCAGCTGCACCCGGTAGGTGATCTGATAGTTTCCGGCGGGCCCTTCGCGCAGGCTACGGTAGGCTTGTCGCATCGAGTTGCGCTCGTGCTCCGGCACGCCCTCGAAGAACGCATCGAACGATTCATGAAAGGGGATGGGCGGCAAGCCATGCAGCTGCGCGGCGCGGGCCGAGCCGTAGAGCATGCCGCTTGGGATGTGCCAGTCCCAGGTGCCAAGTTGCGCCGAGTCCAGGGCCAGGTCCAGGCGCTCCTGGCTGTCCTTCAGGGCCTGCTCGGCGCGCTTGCGTTCGGTGGTGTCGACGAATGTACTGATCAGGAAGGTCACGCCTTCCAGCTCGATGCCCTGGGTGCACAGGATGCCGTCATGCACCTTGCCGCTGGTTGCGCGGAATTGCACCTCCATGATCAGCGGGCCGCCGTTGGCGCGGGTCGACTCCACTATCTGGTGGCGCTGTTCGGGGTTGACCCACAGGCCCAGTTCCAGGCTGGTCTTGCCGATCACCTGGCTGCCGGGCCAGCCGAACATGTCTTCGAAGTGCTGGTTGACCTCGAAGATCATGCCGTCGTGGCGGCGGGTCAGCAAAATGGCGTTGGGGCTCAGGTGAAACAGCGTGGCGAAGCGCTTTTCCGAATTGATCAGCGCCGTTTCCCGCTCGCGCTGGCGGGTGATCTCGCGGATCACACCGATCATTTGCGGTCGGCCGTGCGGGTCGCGGGTCAGGCTGCCGTTGATCTCCAGCCAGTGCAGGCTGCCGTCCGGCCAGCGGATACGGTGGCGCATGGCCTGCTCCACCGGCTCGCCGTTGAACACTGCCTGGAACATCTGGCGCGTGCGGGCGCGATCCTCCTCGGGCAGCAGGTCGAGGTAATCGATATCGGCGGGCAGTGGCCGTTGTGGATCGAAACCGAACAGGGCCTGGGTGCCCCGCGACCAACTGACCCTGCCGCTTTCGATATCCCATAGCCAGGCACCCAGGCGCGCACCGTTGAGCGCTGCCAGCAGTTGCGGGGCGTTCTGCCAGGCCTGCTCGGACTCCTGGGGATCAGCTGCAGGTATTCGCGGCAGGCGCAAAAAGCGGTTTGCTGATTTGGGCATCGGTACCAGACCTTTGGCGTATGACGTGTCCTTGGAATCGGAATAGCTGACAGCCAGTCAGGTGGGCCCTGAGTGGCTGTCGAGCAGGGCCATGAATGCCCTGGCCGCATTCGATAGCGTACGCTCCGTGTGCAGAATGTAGCCTAGCTGGCGCGACAGCTGTATGCCGGGCAAAGCGATGGGTGAAACCTGTTCGTCGAGCATGGTGCGTGGCAGCACGCTCCAGGCCAGGCCGATCGACACCATCATCTTGATGGTTTCCAGGTAGTTGGTGCTCATGGCGATGTTCGGCGTCAGGCCCTGGCTTTCGAACAGACGCTGGACAATATGGTGGGTAAAGGTATTGCCGCCGGGAAATACCGCCGGGTGGCGGGCGACGTCAGCCAGGCTGACCGCCTGGTTGTTGGCCAGCGGGTGCTCGGGGGCGGCGACAAAGTCCAGGGCGTCGTCCCACACCGGCACGGCCTTGACCAAATGGTGCGGCTCGGGCGCCAGGGTGATAACGGCGATTTCGGCGCGGCCATGCAGAATCTCGTCGTAGGCCTGTTCCGAATCCATGAACTGAATATCCAGTGCCACTGCCGGGTACTGGCGGGTGAAAACCCGTAACAACGGGGGCAGGCGGTGCAGGCCGATGTGGTGGCTGGTGGCCAGGGTCAGGCGACCGCTCACGGCCCCGGTCAGATTGGTCAGCGCCCGTCGGGTATCATCCAGGACGTTGAGGATCTGGTACGCCCGCGGCAGCAGTGCGCGCCCGGCTTCAGTCAGGGTCACCTCGCGGCCCAGGCGGTCGAACAGGCGTACGTCCAGTTGCTGCTCCAGGCCGGCGATGCGTTTGCTGATGGCCGGCTGGGTCAGGAACAGGCGTTCGGCTGCGCCGGAAAAGCTGCCGGTTTCGGCAATGGCGATGAAGGCACTGAGGTTGGCCAGGTCCATGGTGTCGTATTCCTTTGGGTTATCCAAAGCATAAAAATTATGAATTTGAGTTATTCAATCTAACCCCCTAGCATCGTCCGTACAAGCCAAGGGGTCTTTGGCATAGAAAGACGCTGATGAGGAACAGTCTGATGGCTGGCAAAACGCTCTACGACAAACTCTGGGAAGCCCATGAGGTCAAGCGCCGTGATGACGGCTCGTCCTTGATCTACATCGACCGCCACATCATCCACGAAGTGACGTCGCCCCAGGCCTTCGAAGGCCTGCGCCTGGCCAACCGCAAGCCATGGCGTATCGACGCCAACATCGCCACGCCCGACCACAACGTGCCGACCACGCCAGAGCGCAAGGGCGGTATCGAGGCGATCGTCGACCAGGTGTCGCGCCTGCAGGTGCAGACCCTCGACGAGAACTGTGACGAATACGGCATCGTCGAATTCAAGATGAACGACGAGCGCCAGGGCATCGTCCACGTCATCAGCCCGGAGCAGGGCGCCACCTTGCCGGGCATGACCGTGGTCTGCGGTGACTCGCACACCTCCACCCACGGCGCCTTCGGTGCCTTGGCCCATGGCATCGGCACTTCCGAGGTCGAGCACGTGCTCGCCACCCAGTGCCTGGTCGCCAAGAAGATGAAGAACATGCTGGTGCGCGTGGAAGGCCAATTGCCGGCCGGCGTTACCGCCAAGGACATCGTGTTGGCCGTGATCGGCAAGATCGGCACCGCCGGTGGAAACGGTCACGCCATGGAATTCGCAGGCAGTGCCATTCGCGAATTGTCGATGGAAGGCCGCATGACCATCTGCAACATGTCCATCGAAGCCGGTGCCCGCGTGGGCCTGGTGGCGACCGATGCCACTACCGTTGCCTACGTCGAAGGGCGCCCGTACGCGCCGAAGGGCGAGCAGTGGAAGCAAGCGGTCGAGTCGTGGAAGGACTTGGTGTCGGATGACGATGCCGTATTCGACACCGTGGTCGAGCTGGATGCCAGCCAGATCAAGCCACAGGTCAGCTGGGGTACTTCGCCCGAGATGGTCCTGGCCGTCGACCAGCGTGTACCAGACCCAGCTGCCGAGACCGACCTGGTCAAGCGTGGTTCGATCGAGCGTGCCTTGAAGTACATGGGGCTGACCGCCAACCAGGCGATCACCGATATCAAGCTCGACCGTGTGTTCATCGGCTCGTGCACCAACTCGCGAATCGAGGACCTGCGCGCGGCGGCGGAAATCGCCAAGGGCCGCAAGGTGGCCGCCAGCGTCAAGCAAGCCATCGTCGTGCCAGGTTCGGGTCTGGTCAAGGCCCAGGCCGAGCGTGAAGGCCTGGACAAGATCTTCCTCGAAGCCGGTTTCGAATGGCGTGAACCAGGCTGCTCGATGTGCCTGGCGATGAACCCGGACCGCCTTGAAAGCGGCGAGCACTGTGCGTCCACCTCCAACCGCAACTTCGAAGGCCGTCAGGGCGCCGGTGGCCGTACCCACCTGGTCAGTCCGGCCATGGCCGCCGCTGCTGCTGTAGCGGGCCACTTCATCGATGTCCGCGAGTTGATCCAAGGGAGCGCAGCATGAAAGCCTTTACCCAGCACACTGGCCTCGTCGCACCGTTGGACCGTGCCAACGTCGACACCGACCAGATCATCCCCAAGCAGTTCTTGAAGTCGATCAAGCGCACCGGCTTTGGCCCGAACCTGTTCGACGAGTGGCGTTACCTGGACGTGGGTCAGCCCTACCAGGACAACAGCAAGCGCCCGCTCAACGAAGAGTTCGTGCTCAACCACGCGCGCTACCAAGGTGCCAGCGTGTTGCTGGCGCGGGAAAACTTTGGTTGCGGCTCCAGCCGTGAGCATGCCCCCTGGGCGCTGGACGAGTACGGCTTCCGCAGCATCATTGCGCCGAGCTTTGCCGACATTTTCTTCAATAACAGCTTCAAGAACGGCTTGCTGCCGATCATTCTCAGCGATGAGGAAGTCGACGAGCTGTTCAAACAGGTCGAAGCCAACCCGGGCTACCAGCTGACCATCGACCTGCAGGCGCAGGCGGTGACCCGCCCGGATGGCAAGGTGCTGCACTTCGAAATCGATGCGTTCCGCAAGCACTGCCTGCTCAACGGCCTGGACGATATCGGCCTGACCCTGCAGGACAGCGATGCGATCAAGGCCTTCGAGGCCAAGCACCGCGCCAGCCAGCCTTGGCTGTTCCGTGATGCCTGAAGTTCGTAGGTGACAGTACGGGCCTCTTCGCTCCTACAGAAAGTTACGCGGTCGCTGTAGGAGCGGGTTTACCCGCGAAGAGGCCGGCACAGGCAACAAAAATCTAAAGGAACGAGACATGACCAGCACCCAGCACATCGATGCGGTCCAACGCCAGTTCGGCGAACAGGCCAGCGCCTACCTCAGCAGCGCCGTGCACGCCCAAGGCAGTGAATTCGCCCTGCTGCAGGCTGAGCTGGCAGGGCAGGCCCATGCCCGCGTGCTGGACCTGGGCTGCGGTGCCGGTCATGTCAGCTTCCACGTCGCCCCGCTGGTTGCCGAAGTGGTCGCCTACGACCTCTCGCAGTCCATGCTCGACGTGGTCGCCAGCGCCGCCGCCGAACGCGGCCTGGCCAATATCACGACCGAACGCGGCGCTGCCGAACGCCTGCCGTTCGCCGACGCTTCGTTCGACTTTGTCTTCAGCCGTTATTCGGCCCACCACTGGAGTGACCTGGGCCTTGCCCTGCGCGAGGTGCGCCGCGTGCTCAAGCCAGGTGGTGTGGCGGCGTTCATCGACGTGATGTCGCCGGGCAGCCCGCTGCTCGACACTTACCTGCAAACGGTCGAAGTGCTGCGCGACACCAGCCATGTGCGTGACTACTCCGCCGCCGAGTGGCAACGCCAGGTCAGCGAAGCCGGCCTGCACGTGCGCAGCCACACCCGCCAACCGTTGCGCCTGGAGTGGAGCACCTGGGTTGAGCGCATGCGCACCCCCGAGCCGATGCGCGTGGCCATCCGCCAATTGCAGCAAGCCATGGGCGAAGAAGTACGGCAGTATTACCAGATCGAGGCCGACGGCTCGTTCAGCACCGATGTGCTGGTGTTGTGGGCCGAGCGTTAAGCACTTTTCGGTGGGGCCCGCTTGGCCACGCCGCGTGAATGGATAGAGGAAAGCATGAGCAAGCAGATTCTGATTCTCCCAGGTGACGGTATCGGCCCGGAAATCATGGCCGAGGCAGTCAAGGTACTGGAGCTGGCCAACGACAAGTTCCAGCTCGGCTTCAGCCTGGCGCACGACTTGATTGGCGGTGCCGCCATCGACAAGCACGGCGTGCCGCTGGCCGACGAAACCCTGGAGCGTGCGCGCAAGGCCGATGCGGTGCTGCTGGGGGCTGTGGGCGGGCCGAAGTGGGACAAGATCGAGCGAGACATTCGCCCGGAGCGCGGCCTGCTGAAGATCCGCTCGCAACTGGGTCTGTTCGCCAACCTGCGCCCAGCCATCCTTTACCCACAACTGGCCGATGCTTCGTCGCTGAAGCCGGAAATCGTATCGGGCCTGGACATCCTCATCGTTCGTGAGCTGACCGGCGGCATCTACTTCGGTGCCCCGCGTGGCCAGCGCGAGCTGGAAGGTGGCGAACGCCAGGCCTACGACACCCTGCCGTACAGCGAAAGCGAAGTGCGCCGCATTGCCCGTGTCGGCTTCGACATGGCCCGCGTGCGCGGCAAGAAGCTGTGCTCGGTGGACAAGGCCAACGTTCTGGCCTCCAGCCAGCTGTGGCGTGAAGTGGTCGAAGACGTGGCCAAGGACTACCCGGACGTGGAGCTCAGCCACATGTACGTCGACAACGCTGCCATGCAGCTGGTGCGTGCACCCAAACAGTTCGACGTGATGGTGACCGACAACATGTTCGGTGACATTCTGTCGGATGAAGCTTCCATGTTGACCGGTTCCATCGGCATGCTGCCGTCGGCGTCCCTGGATGCCGACAACAAGGGCATGTACGAGCCGTGCCACGGCTCGGCACCGGACATCGCCGGCCTTGGTATCGCCAACCCACTGGCGACCATCCTGTCGGTGTCGATGATGTTGCGTTACAGCTTCAATCAGTCGGCTGCCGCCGAGGCGATCGAGAAGGCCGTGAGCCTGGTTCTGGACCAGGGGCTGCGTACCGGCGACATCTTCTCGGAAGGCTGCCGCAAAGTTGGTACGCAGGAAATGGGCGACGCAGTAGTCGCAGCGCTGCGGAATCTGTAATCTCTCTGGCCCGCCCCCCAAAATTCCCGGTGGCGGCCCACTTTTAGCAAAGGTGTAGTTGCGATGAAACGTGTAGGTCTGATCGGTTGGCGCGGTATGGTCGGTTCCGTGCTCATGCAGCGGATGCTGGAGGAGCAGGATTTCGACCTTATCGAGCCGGTGTTCTTCACTACCTCCAATGTTGGTGGCCAGGGTCCGAACGTGGGCAAGGATACAGCGCCCCTCAAGGACGCTTATTCGATTGAAGAACTCAAGACCCTCGACGTGATCCTGACCTGCCAGGGTGGCGACTACACCAACGAGGTCTTCCCCAAGCTGCGTGAAGCCGGCTGGCAGGGTTACTGGATCGACGCCGCTTCGTCCCTGCGCATGCAGGATGACGCGGTGATCATCCTCGACCCGGTCAACCGCAAGGTCATCGACCAGCAGCTGGACGCCGGTACCAAGAACTACATCGGTGGCAACTGCACCGTCAGCCTGATGCTGATGGGCCTGGGTGGCCTGTTCGAGGCCGGTCTGGTCGAGTGGATGAGCGCCATGACCTACCAGGCGGCTTCGGGTGCCGGCGCGCAGAACATGCGCGAGCTGATCAAGCAGATGGGTGCTACCCACGCGGCAGTGGCCGATGACCTGGCCAACCCGGCCAGCGCCATTCTCGATATCGACCGCAAGGTTGCCGAGACCATGCGCAGCGAAGCGTTCCCGACCGAGAACTTCGGTGTGCCGCTGGCGGGCAGCCTGATCCCGTGGATCGACAAGGAACTGCCGAACGGTCAGAGCCGTGAAGAGTGGAAGGCCCAGGCCGAAACCAACAAGATCCTCGGTCGCTTCAAGAGCCCGATCCCGGTAGACGGCATCTGCGTGCGCATTGGCGCCATGCGCTGCCACAGCCAGGCGCTGACCATCAAGCTGAACAAGGACGTGCCGATCGCCGACATCGAAGGCATGATCAGCCAGCACAACCCTTGGGTGAAGCTGGTGCCGAACCAGCGTGAAATCAGCATGCAGGAACTGACCCCGACCAAGGTCACCGGCACCCTGAACATCCCGGTTGGCCGTCTGCGCAAGCTGAACATGGGTTCGCAGTACCTGGGCGCGTTCACCGTGGGTGACCAGCTGCTGTGGGGCGCCGCCGAACCGCTGCGCCGCATGTTGCGGATTCTGCTGGAGCGTTGATCGTTCAGGCTTCACCTGAAAAATACCGCACTGGTGACAGTGCGGTATTTTTTTATGCCTGAAAGTATGCATTTGGGTCGCGGGCCTAATCGCCGGATAATTCATGCCGCTGTTTAATGGCGAAATGTCTGCTCTGACAGCCCCTTGCTCTTGCTCTTGCCGTTGCTTTTGCTTCTAAGTGCGCGGTAGTTCAGGCGACGCAGATTGCGACTTCAGGAGGCCGAGCGCAGGGCTTGCG
>NZ_JBAMDI010000194.1:0-14670 GCF_036961695.1 Pseudomonas sp. CGJS7
GCAGCCCGCTAACGAACCCGTGGAGCCCGCTAGCGAAACTGCGCAACCTGTACATCGTCATTCCGGCGAAAGCCGGAATCCATTTTGATCTTGCTCTCATCACCCCCTATCCAAGTTCACCGAAGCCCCTGCGCAATCACACCTCGCCGCCCACGCAGCCGCTAGGATGCGAACACCCCACCGCGTGACCCCTCCGATGCGCAAACTCATCGCCGCCGCGCTGCCCGCAATGTTCTCGCTGTCGACCCTCGCCGCGGAACCCGCGCCGGCCGGCTACGGCGCCGAACTGGAAGGCTTCGACTATCCCCACCCGATCCAGCACTACGCCTTCAAATCGCAAGGCGAGAACCTGCGCATGGCCTACCTGGACGTGCGACCGTCCAAACCCAACGGCCGCACCGTGGTGCTGCTGCACGGCAAGAACTTCTGCGCCGCCACTTGGGAATCGAGCATCGCCGCGTTGAGCGAAGCCGGTTATCGGGTGATCGCTCCGGATCAGATCGGGTTCTGCAAATCCAGCAAGCCCGCGCATCATCAGTACAGCCTGCACGAGTTGGCCGCCAACACCCATGCCCTGCTGCAATCGCTGAACGTGCCGCGCGCAAGCATCGTCGGCCACTCGATGGGCGGCATGCTCGGCGCGCGCTATGCGCTGATGTATCCGCAAGCCAGCGAGCGGCTGCTGTTGGTCAATCCGATCGGCCTGGAAGATTGGAAAGCGCAAGGCGTGCCCTGGCGCAGCGTCGACGACAACTACGCGCGCGAGCTCAAGACCGATGCCGCGACGATCAAGCAATACCAGCAGACCGTCTACTACGGCGGCCAATGGAAGCCCGAATACGATCGCTGGGTGAACATGCTCGCCGGCCTGTACGCCGGCCCCGGCCGCGAACGGGTCGCGTGGAATCAGGCGTTGACCTCGGAGATGGTGTTCACCCAGCCGGTGGTGCACGAATTTCCGAGGTTGCGGGTGCCGACCGTGTTGTTGATCGGCCAGCTCGACCGCACCGCGATCAACCGCGATCTGGCTTCGGATGAACTGAAAGCGCAATTGGGCCTGTACCCGCAACTCGGCCGCGCCGCGGCCAAGGCGATCCCCAACGCCACCTTGGTCGAGTTCGACGATCTGGGCCATTCGCCGCAGGTCGAAGCGCCGGAGCGCTTCAACCGAGCCTTGTTGAAGGCCTTGTCGGCGCGCGCCGAGGGCGCGGCTCAGTCCGCGCCGTAGGCTTTTTCCGAAGTGGTCTCCACCAGTTCGAGCCTGCTCTGCGAGCGCCGGTAGTCGTTCGGGTCCAGCACCACCATTTGGCATTGGGCCATATCGCCTTCGATACGGATCGCGGCCCCGGACAGATCGATATGCACCGCCTCGCGGCTGCGCTTGCCCAAGCGCGTGAAATAGGTCGCGCGATGTTTACGCAGCACCACTGCGTTGGCGCCCACCGCCTGCGCGGCCTTGGCCAAACGCTCGAACGCGCGCGGGTAACTCGCCGACGACGGCGCTTTGTCCAGGCTGGTTTCGTCGATCCGGGTGCCGGTTTCCGCCGTCACCGTTCCGAGCTTGGCGTAGTCGCAGGCCGGCGTCGCCTCGATCACCGGGACCGCGGCGGCCGCTGCGCCGCAACACAAGCACAGCAGCGCGGCCGTGGCGATCAAGCCGGATTGCCGATTCGGCATGCAGTTCCCCTCATTGGTGATCGAGCGCAAGACCATAAAGCAGACGCGAGCGGCGACTTGTAGTTTTTCGTACGCCGCCGCGGCCGATGCCCGCGCCGGCCTCGACGCCGTCCCGAAAGGCCACGGCAAGACGCCTGTAAGCACAATTGTCCTTCGGACATTGGCTTGTCCGCTTTGAGGCAAATACCGGCGCGGCAATCCGTTGCGTCGCAACATATAGGCGCACCCACTACTCACGTTGTCAGTACGCCAAGCCGGCGATCTGTGAACTGGGACGCAAAGACCGACAGAGCAAGTTGACAACGTTGTCAGCCAAGCCCAGTTTGCGTTCGCAATCCACGGGCCCGCCGGCATGCGAAGGACAGCGCGCAGCGCGATGCAGGCGAGGCCCGAACCGCAGGAACCAGAACGAGCGCAATAACGCACCGACCGGTTATCGCCCGGTCGCGCCGCCGAAGCGGCAGTGCGCGGCATTACCGAACACCGACGGCGGCCGGTCCGCCGATCACTCGAGGAGGCTCCAGCCTCCCAATGCAAGTCGGAAGGTTTGACGGCCTTCTTTCAGTACGGGCGGGAAACGCCGTCGGCCGGTCATGGCCGGCGAAGTCTTGACTATGCACGGGAGAGAGGAAGCACCATGAGACACGCACGGTCCACCCAACTGCTGTTGCTGTCGTCCATGCTCGCCGCGTCGTCGCTGTCGACGGCGTATGCGCAGGCGTCCTGCAACGGCGTCGCTGCCTGGAACGCATCGACCATCTACGCCGCCGGCGACAAGCTGACCTATCAAAACCGCCTGTATCAGGCCACCGGCCCGATCTGGAACACGCCGCCGACCCATTGCCCGAGCTGCAACTACTACGTCGATCTGGGCGTATGCGGCACCGGCCCCGGCAACACCCCGCCGACGGTGTCGCTGACCGCGCCGAGCAACGGCGCCAACTACAACGCCGGCGCCAACATCGCCGTCAGCGCCAACGCCGCCGACAGCGACGGCAGCGTCGCCAGCGTCGAATTCTTCCGCGGCTCGGCCTCGCTCGGCGTCGACACCACCTCGCCTTACGGGGTGACCTGGAACAACGCCACCGCCGGCAGCCACAGCTTCACCGCGGTGGCCAAGGACAACCAGAACGCCACCACCACCTCCAGCGCGGTCAGCATCACCGTCGGCTCGGGCCCGACCGACACCACGCCGCCGAGCGTGCCGACCGGCCTGGCCTCGCCCTCGCAGACCGCCAACAGCGTTTCGCTGAGCTGGAACGCCTCCACCGACAACGCCGGCGGCAGCGGCGTGGCCGGTTACGACGTGTACCGCAACGGCAGCCTGGCCGGTTCGCCCACCGGCACCAGCTACACCGTCAGCGGCCTGGCCGCCAGCACCAGCTACACCTTCACCGTGCGCGCACGCGACAACGCCAGCAACGCCTCGGCGCAGAGCGGCTCGATCAGCGCGACCACCAAGCCGACCGGTCCGGGCGGCAGCAAGAAGGTGATCGGCTACTTCGCCCAGTGGGGCATCTACGGCCGCAACTATCGGGTCAAGAACATCGACACCAGCGGTTCGGCCGGCAAGCTGACCCACATCAACTACGCCTTCGGCAACGTGCGCAACAACCGTTGCGAAGTCGGCGTGACCATTCCGTCCGATCCGAACACCGGCGCCGGCGGCGACGCGTTCGCCGACTACACCAAGGCCTTCCAGGCCGGCGAAAGCGTCAGCGGCGCTTCCGACACCTGGGATCAGCCGCTGCGCGGCAACTGGAACCAGCTCAAGCAGCTCAAGGCCAAGTACCCGGGCCTGAAGGTGCTGATCTCGCTGGGCGGCTGGACCTGGTCGCGCGGCTTCCCGAGCGCGGCGCGGGCCGAAAACCGTCAGGCCTTCGTGGCTTCGTGCGTGGACGCCTACATCAAGGGCAACCTGCCGGTGACCGACGGTGCCGGCGGCGCGGGCGCAGCGGCCGGCGTGTTCGACGGCATCGACATCGACTGGGAGTACCCGGTGGTGTGCGGCATCGACTGCCCGGCGGCGCAACGTCCGGAAGACAACGCCAACTTCACCGCGTTGATGGCCGAGTTCCGCCGTCAGCTCGATGCGGTGCGTCCGGGCCTGCTGTTGACCGTCGCCGTCGGCGCCGGCATCGACAAGATCCGCGTCACCAATCCGGCTGCCTACGCGCAGTACCTGGATTACATCAACGTGATGACCTACGACTTCCACGGCGGTTGGGATCCGTCCACCAACCATCACTCGGCGCTGTTCGCTTCGCCGAACGATCCCTCCACCGGCGACGTCAAGCTGTACAACTCCAACGACGCCATCGAAGCCTTCCTCTCGCGCGGCGTGCCGGCTTCCAAGCTCAACCTGGGCATCGGCTTCTACGGCCGCGGCTGGACCGGCGTGGGCAACGTCAATAACGGCTTGTACCGTCCCGGCAGCGCCGCTCCGGGCACCTACGAGGCCGGCATCGACGACTACAAGGTGCTCAAGAACAAGCCGGGCACGGTCTACACCGACAACACCGCGGTGGCGACCTGGAAGTACGACGGCAACACGTTCTGGAGCTACGACACGCCGGCGCTGATCGGCCAGAAGATGAGCTACGTCAAGACCCAGAACCTGGGCGGCGCGTTCTTCTGGGAATTCAGCGGCGACGACGAACAAGGCAGCCTGGCCACCGCGATCAGCAACGGCCTGAAGTAACTCCCGCCTCGCGCTCCAAAGCCCCTCTCCCGCTTGCGGGAGAGGGGTTGGGGTGAGGGCCCGAGATCGCCGAAATCATCGCGACCTCGCGCCCTCATCCGCCCCTTCGGGGCACCTTCTCAGCCTTGCACACCCTTCGGGCGCCGCAAGCGGGAGAAGGGCAAGACAACGCTGGAAACGTCCACGACGTTTCCAGCCCAAGTTTTGCAAAGCCACGGCGAGCGATACGCCGAGGTCATCTGCAGCGGAGCGCCGGTCACCCCCCCGATCGGCGCTCCGATTTCGTTTCCGCGCCGCTGCAAGCGCCGCTGGTTTCGAGTTCGAGAAAGAACCCCTCCACCAGTTCGGTCAACGCCGCCACCGCGCGCGGCAACTGACGCCGGCTCGGATACACCGCATGCACGCCGCCGCCGCCGTCGCGACGGTACTGCGGCAATACCCGCAGCAAGCGCCCCTCGTGCAAGTCCTCGCGCACGACCACGCGCGGCACCAGGCCGATACCGAACCCGGCGCGCACCGCGCGCACTTGGCTCAACAAGGTGTTGGCGGCGAACCGCCCACCGACCTGCACCGTCTCCACGCCGTCCGGCCCCAGCAAACGCCAGCTGGCGCGTCCTTGCGCGGTCGGCGCGATCACGCAATCGCGATCGGCCAGCGCGGCCACGTCCGCGGGCATGCCGCTAGCGCGCAGATACTCCGGCGTCGCCACCAGAATCAGATCCTGACTCACGCCGAGCATGCGCGCGACGTAGCCGGAGTCCTCCAGTTCGCCGGCGCGGAAGGCGACATCGATGGAGTGTTCGATCAAATCCACGTGCGCGTCGCTGAGCAGGAATTCCAGCTTCAAGCGCGGATGCTCGGCGAGGAAGCGCCGAACCCGCTCGATCGGAAAGAACTCGAAGAAATCCGCGGCCACCGCCGCGCGCACCGTGCCGCGCACCTCCGCGCCCTCGCCCAGGCTGCGCTGGGCGTTCTCGATGTCCTCGATGCCGGCCACGCAACGCTCGAAGAATTCGCGCCCGGCGCCGGTCAGGCTGAGCTTGCGGGTGGAGCGCTGCAGCAAGCGCACGCCCAACTGCTGCTCCAACTGCTGCACCCGCCGGCTGACGGTATTGGCCGGCTGGTCCAGCCGGCGCCCGGCGGCGGCGAAGCTGCCGGCCTTGACGGTCTGGACGAACACGGCGACGGCATTCATGTCCAAGGTCATTACTCGCTAATTTGGACGATTGAAATGCAATTAACCCACTTTTTCGAGCAATGGACCAGGGTCTATCGTGCCGCCTCGCCCTACTCCCACACCGTCGCGCCCATGCTTTTCAGCTCCCGCCCCTCTTCCCCGCTGATCTGGACAGTCCGCATCGTCCTCGCCGCCGCGCTGCTCGCCGCCGGCGCCAGCAAGCTGCTGGGCCTGCCGTTCCAGGTCCAGTTGTTCGAAACCCTCGGCTTCGGCCAATGGTTCCGCTATTTCACCGGCGCCGCCGAACTGGCGATCGCGCTGCTGCTGTTGCTGCCGCGCACCGGCTTCGCCGGCGGCCTGTCGCTGCTGGCGACCATGCTCTGCGCCGTGGCGGTGCATCTGTTCTTCATCGGCGGCAGCCCGGTGCCGGCGCTGCTGTTGGGCGCGATGGCCGGCTTCGTCGCCTGGCGCCTGCGGCCGCTGGGCGCGAACGGCAACGCCGATTCGGCCTCACTCCCCTGAACCTGAGGATTCGCAATGCCCCGTCTGGCTCTCATCATCGGCAGCACCCGCCCCAACCGTTTCGCCGACGTTCCCGCCGCCTGGATCCAGGCCGGCGCGCAAGCGCGCGGGCTCAAGCTCGACACGCTCGATCTGCGCGATCACGCCCTGCCGTTCTTCGAAGAACCGGTGCCTCCGGCCTACACCGGCGGCGCCTACGGCAACCCGGCCGCCGAAGCTTGGCGCAAGCGCATCGGCGACTACGACGGCTACATCCTCACCGCCGCCGAGTACAACCACGGCCCGACCGCGGTGCTGAAGAACGCGCTGGATTCGGCGTTCTCGGAGTGGATCAACAAGCCGGTGAGCTTCGTCGGCTACGGCGGCGTCGGCGGTTCGCGCGCGGTCGAGCAACTGCGCCAGCACGCGATCGAGTTGCAGATGGCGCCGATCCGCAACGCCGTGCATATCGGCCTGGAGCCGTTCCTGGGGATCCTGCGCGAGGGCCGCACCCTCGACGATTACCCCTATCTGACCCAGGCGCGCGAAGCGATGTTCGATCAGTTGCTGTGGTGGGCGCAGGCGTTGAAGACGGCGCGCGCGCAAGACCTGCAACAGGCCGCCTGAGCGCGGCTCAATCGACCGGCCGCCACACCGGTTTGCCGTCGCGGCCGGGCACTTGCCGCATCTGTGCGGGCATCAGATACAAGGCGTCCAGCACCAGCTCCGGCGGCAAGTCGTCGACGCGGTCGACCGCGTCGTCGTACTGCGGCGGCAGCATGAAGCCGGTGCTCTGGGCGCGGTCGAGATACAAAAACTGGTTGTGCGGGCGCAGGTCCTTGAGCAGCGCGCTGGGCGCGCCGGCGATCAGTTCGCGCACGCTCATGCCGGGACGGATGTAGCCGAACAAGCGGCCGCGGTATCCGGACAGCGCGGCCAGATTGACCAGGACGAAATCGCGGTTGTCGACGATCAACAGCAAGGCGTCGTCGACCCGATAACAGGTGTAGTCCGGATTCAGCGCCGGATACTGGGCGACGCGATGGCGACGCTGCAGCGCCTCGATTGTTTCCAGCGCGACTTCGCCCAGGCCGATGCCGGCGATCGAGCGGCCCGCGACGATGTCGGCATCCAGATCCATCGCCGCAGTGTAGTTCGTCGGCGCTATGGCTTGGACGCGGGCTTGCGCGACGTCTTGCGCTTGGGCTGCGGCTTGGCCGGCGCCGGCTCGGCGGCCGCGGCTTCGCGCCGCTGCGACATCGCCGCCACGCGCTGCGCCGCGTTGGCGCGGATGTCCATGTAGAACAACTGGTAGTCGTTGACGTGCTGATCGCCGCCGAACCACCAGCGGCGCCATTCGCCGTCGGGCAAGGTCACCGACAGCAGACCGTCCTCGCAGCGCGCCGAGACCCGCCCGGCCAAGGGCTCGGGCAGCGGCCGGTCGCGCTCGGCGTGGACCGCGCCCAAATGCGCCGACAACGGGCTCAGCGTTTCGTCGGCGCGCCAGGTGACCGGATTCACGCACAGCAAGCGCGGGCGATCGACGGTGCGGTAGCCGCCCGGATACCAGGCGCGCACGCGCTCGAACCGGCGCGGGCGGTCTTCGCCGGCTTCGAAGGAGTTGTAGAACACTGCGCAACCGGTCTGAGCGGGGGCCGCGCACAAGGGCACGCCCGGAATGGTCAGGCGCAAGGCGTCGTCGGGAATAGCGGCGCCGATCAGGTACGCGGCGACCAGGCGCTTGCGCAGGGACGGGTCGGCGGCGCGCTCCGAGAGCAGTTCCGACACCAGCCGCAAACCGTGGCCGCTGCCCTGGCTGTGCGCGGCGATGATGAAAGGCCGGCCCTTCGACCATTGCTTCAGGTAAACCTCGAACGCCGCGCGCACGTCGGCGTAAGCCAGATCCAGGGCCTTGTCGCGATCGGCATCGTCCGCCGGCAGATAGCCGTTGAGCGACATCTGCCGATAGCGCGGCGCATACACCCGCGCGCTGGCGTTGAACGCGCTGGCCTGCGCGCGCAGGGTGAACTCGGTGCCGCGGGTGGCCTGCTCATCGTCGAGCGGCTGATTCCAGTGCTTGCGCGAGGCGTAGGTGGTCGGATGGATGAAGAACACGTCCACCGGCGCGTCGTGCTGGCGGTTGCGCATGCCGATCGGGGTGGCGTCGGAATCGTCGCGCTTGCTCGGCAGCGCGGCCCAGGCGGCGGGATCGTTGTAGTCCGGCGCACCGGGCTCGGGGGTGCGGTCGAAGTCGCGCTTGGGGTCCAGCACCATGCGCTTGACCGGCGCGCAACCCGCGCCGAACGCCAACGCCGCGACCATCAGCCAACCCACGCCTGTCTTCATGCCATCGCCCATGCCGGAATCGCGCGACCGCCCCGAAGGAGTTCCGGTGGTCCGCGCGGCATTCTAGGGCGAGCCGGCGGTTCGCCGCCGGCTTTTACACAATTTGTACGAATGCCGCGGCCGACTGCCTGCAGGAGCGGCGCGAGCCGCGACCGCGACATTGCAACTGCGTCGCCGGTTTCGCGGTAGTTGCGTTGTCGCGGTCGCGGCTCGCGCCGCTCCTACAGGTAGATTGCAGACGGGGTCGCGGCAAGTCCCAAACCCAGGCGAGCTTCAGCCCAGCAGACGCAGCACGTCGTCCAGCAACCCCGCCGCGGTGACTTCCGCGCCCGCGCCCGGCCCCTGGATCACCAGCGGCTGCACGCGATAGCGGTCGGACCAGATCGCCACTTTGTTGTCGGTACCGGCGCCGCCGGCCAACGGATGATCGCCGGGCAAGGATTCCAGCCCGACCTTGGCCACGGGCCGGCCGCCTTCCGCGCAATCCAGGCGCGCCAGGAAGCGCAGCTTTTCGCCGTTCTTGTAGGCCTCGGCGTAGCGCTCGCGCAGCGTGGCATCCAGCGCCGGCAGCGCCGCGTCGACGCTGTCCTTGGACAGGATCGCCAGTTCCGGCGGCACCAGCGAAGCCACCTCGACCTCGCTGGCGTCCAGCGCCACGCCCGAGGCGCGCGCCAGGATCAACAATTTGCGCCGCACGTCTTCGCCGGACAGATCGTCGCGCGGGTCCGGCTCGGTATAACCGGCGTCGCGCGCCTGCCGCACCAGGGCCGAGAACGGACGCATGCCGTCGTACTGATTGAACAGCCACGCCAACGAACCCGACAGCACCCCGGCGATGGCGTGGATGCGGTCGCCGCCGGCTTGCAGTTCGCGCAAAGAACGCAGCAACGGCAGGCCGGCGCCGACGGTGGCGCTGTCGCCGTAACCGCTGCCGCCTTGAGCGCAGGCCTCGCGGATCGCGCGCCAGCGCGCCAGGCTGGTGCCTTGGCCGATCTTGCAGGCGGTGACTACGTGGATGCCGCGCGCCAACCACTGCGCATGGCGTTCGGCGACCGCTTCGCTGGCGGTGGCGTCGATCACCACCCGCGCGCCGCCGTCGCCGAGCGCGTCGGCGACATCGTCCAACGCACTGGCATGGGAGGAGGCGGCCAAGGCGCTGGCCGCGTGTTCGGGCACGATCCCGCCCGCATCGACCGCGGCGCGGCGCGAGTTGGCCACATGCACCAACGACAAGCGCTCGCCCAGCGCGCTGCCGCGCCAACCGGCCAGGCGCGCGATCACCGCGCCGCCGACCGTGCCGGTGCCGAGCAAGGCGACCCGCGCGGGCGCGTTCGCGTTCGCGTTCGCCGCGCGCGGCGCCTGCGGACGCACGGCCAGCGCATGCAGTTGGCTTTCGGGCAACCCGGCGGCGAGCGACTCGCTGCCGGCATTGGCGTGCACAGCGCCGGCCGCGACGTTCATCGTTTCGCGCGCGCCGCCGTGGCCGCGACCGCGCTGGCGCGGTCCAGCGCGGCTTGCAGATCGGCCAGCAGATCGTCGACGTGCTCGATGCCCACCGACAGGCGCAGCAGACCGTCGCCGATACCGGCGGCGGCGCGCGCTTCCGGCGACATCGCCGCATGGGTCATGGTCGCCGGATGCGCGACCAGGCTTTCCACCCCGCCCAGCGACTCGGCCAGGGTGAAACAGGTCAGACCGTCGACGAAGGCGCGCACCGCTTCCACGCCGCCGTCGATCTCGACGCTGAGCATCGCGCCGAAGCCCTTCTGCTGGCGCGCGGCCAGCGCGTGGCCCGGATGCGATTCCAGGCCCGGGTAATGCACCACGCGCACGGCCGGATGGTTGTCGAGCAGTTCGGCGATGGCCTGGGTGTTTTCCTGATGCACGCGCAGGCGCGCATCCAGCGTGCGCAGGCCGCGCAGGGTCAGGAAGGCGTCGAACGGCGAACCGGTCAGGCCGAGCGCGTTGGCCCACCACACCAGTTGCTGATGATGCTCGGCGGTCTTGGCCACCACCGCGCCGCCGACCACGTCGCTGTGGCCGTTGATGTACTTGGTGGTCGAATGCACGATCAGATCGGCGCCGAACGCGATCGGACGCTGCAGTGCCGGCGACAGGAAGGTGTTGTCGACCACGGTCAGCGCGCCCTGCGCATGCGCGGCTTCGATCACGAAGCGCAGATCGGTGATGCGCAGCAGCGGGTTGGACGGAGTTTCGATCCAGACCACGGCCGGATTGGTCGCCAGCGCTTCGGTCAGCGAACGCGGATCGGTGAGGTCGGCGGTGATCAGCTCGAACGCGCCCTTGGCGGCCAGCGCGTTGAACAGGCGCCAGCTGCCGCCGTAACCGTCGTGCGGCACCACGATGCGGTCGCCGGGCTTAAGGAAGGCGTGCAGCACCAGGGTGATGGCGGACATGCCGGTGGAGGTGATCACACCGCCCGCGCCGCCTTCCAGTTCGGCCAGCGCTTCGCCGAGCAGATCGCGGGTCGGGTTGCCGCTGCGGGTGTAGTCGTACTGACGCTTCTGGTCGAAACCGGCGAAGCTGAAGTTGGACGACAGCACGATCGGCGGGGTGACCGCGCCGTGGGCGAGGTCGCGGTCGATGCCGGCGCGGACCGCGGCGGTACAGGGGTTGCGGGTGAAGGCGTTGGTCGATTCGATGCTCATGTAGGCCGCTCCGTAATGATGAATGCTCAGGCGGCCACCGACGCAAGGTCGGCCAACGCTTCGCGAAGAATGGTGTCGATCTGGGATTGTTCTTTCAGGCAGGCGTCGTGGCCGTAGATCGAGCGCAGCACGCGCAGGCGGGTTTCGCCGCGCAGGCGCTCGATCAGGTCGTAGGACTCGCTCAGCGGGATCAGCCGGTCCTCGGTCACCGCCACCACGGTCACCGGGATGCGGATCGCGGCCGGATCGACCTGCTGCAGGTCGATCGATTCGGACAAGCGCAGGAACGCGGTCGGCGAGGTACGGGCGACGTACTTGTTGCCGCAATGGTCGAGGTAGTCCTCGGCGTCGACGCGCACGCGGCCGTCGACCACTTGCGCGGCGCCGAAACGCTCGGCGAATTCTTCTGGGGTGCGGTAGCTCAGCA
Organism: Pseudomonas sp. CGJS7; assembly: GCF_036961695.1. Classification (NCBI taxonomy): domain Bacteria; kingdom Pseudomonadati; phylum Pseudomonadota; class Gammaproteobacteria; order Pseudomonadales; family Pseudomonadaceae; genus Pseudomonas; species Pseudomonas sp. CGJS7. Next base: position 11,499 of record NZ_JBAMDI010000194.1, read on the forward strand.
CCGCCAGTTCGCGCGCCAGCGCCAAGCCCTGGCTTTCGTCGCATTGCAGCGCGCCCAGCGCGACCGCGCGGCGTTGCAGCGCGCGCCAGGCGGCGGCGTAGGGGTGGGCGCGGTGGGTGCCGCTGATCGAGACCAGTTCGTTCAAGCGGCCGGGATGACGCGCGGCGAACTGCAGGCCGATCATCGCGCCGTAGGAATAGCCGACGAAGGCTTGCAGGCATTCGATCCGCAGCGCGTCCAGCAGCGCGGCGATGGCGTCGGCCTGGTCGGCCGGATCGATGGCGATATCCAGCGAACCGTCGGCGCCGATCCAGTCGAACGACACCAGGTGATACCGGGTCGGATCCAGCGAACGGCCGGCGCCGACCTGGCATTCCCACCAGCCCTGCTCGCCGAATTCGCGGCTCGGCGCCAGGTGCCGGTGCGCCGAGATGCCGCCGGCCACGAACACCGCCGGCAACGAGGCATCGCCCTGGGTTTCGTAGCGCAGGGTCAGCGCGCGGCGGCCGGAGTGGCGCAGTTCCAGTTCGATCCGGATCTCGCCGCGGGTGGCGGCGGATCGCCCGGCATGGCGCTCGAAAGCGATCGGCGCGGCGGCGGCGGAGTAAGAGCCGAAGCTGTCGGCGCGGTCGTAGGCGGCGGTGCTGGGGGCGAAGCTCATGGCGGTCATCCGAAGTGAACGGGGCCACCGAGTTCGCAAGTCGCGCACCCGCATCGCTGCGAGTGTCCGCAACCATCTTCCGACCTACGCCTCGACGCCTGAAAGGCGCGGGCGGGCCGCAGGAATTGGCACCTTCACGCGGCTTGCGCCGCCTTGGGTTGCCCCGGCTTCAAAGGGCCTGTCCCTCTGCCGGTCTCGATGGATGGACGTAGTCTGCCGAGCGTATGGAGGCGTGTCAATCGCTTCATCCGCATATAGCGATTTATTATTAAGCCCGCCCCGGCCGGCCCGACCCCGGTCACAACCCGCCCCCGGGCCGCCCCCGTTGTCATCGCGCCCGCATACACTTGCCCCGATGAATAGCCGCCTTGTCGTTGTCGCCCTCGCCGGCCTGCTGCTGTCCGCCTGCGCCACCCGCCCGGTCAAAGCCCCGGAGCCCCGCACCGTCAGTGCCGGCCCGCCCGGGCTGCGGGTGGTGCCCGAGCGCTTCGTCTCCAAGGAAAGCCCGCAGGACGAAGTCGACTCGCTGGCCACCTGGCCCAACGAAGACGGCTCGACCTGGCTGATCGCCAGCGCCAAATCCACCCACCGCCTGAACGTCTACGACGCCGACAGCGGCGAGCTGCTGCGCAGCGTCGGCGAGAAAGGCGCGGCGCCGGGGCAGTTCAAGCGCCCCAACGGGCTGGCGGTGTTCGGCGATTACCTGTTCGTGGTCGAACGCGACAACCACCGCGTGCAGGTGCTGCGCCTGCCGGCGTTCTCGCCGGTCGCCAGCTTCGGCGAAGCGCAACTGCGCAGCCCTTACGGCGTGTGGATCAACGAAACCGCGCCGGGCGAACTCGACGCCTACATCACCGACAGCTTCATGTACGGCGAGAAATTCGACAAAGTGCCGGCGCTGGCCGAACTCGACCAGCGCGTGCGCCGCTACCGCCTGCGCTTCGACGAAAACGACCGCGTTTCCAGCGAATACCTAGGCGCGTTCGGCGACACCAGCGAGGACGCGGCGCTGCGCATCGTCGAATCGATTTCCGGCGACCCGGCCAACGACCGCCTGCTGATCGCCGACGAAGACCAGCGCCATCTGTCGACCTTGCGCGAATACACCCTGACCGGCCACTACACCGGTCGGCGCGTGCCCGATCGCAGCTTCGACGCGCAAGCCGAAGGCGTGGCGCTGTGGAGTTGCGCCGGCGGCGGCGGTTACTGGGTCGCGGTCGACCAATTGATGCCGCGCACGATCTTCCACGTCTACGACCGCGACACCCTGCAACCGCAGGGCAGTTTCAGCGGCGAAGTCACCGCCCACACCGACGGCATCGCCCTGCACGCCGCCAGCACCCGGAGCTTCCCGACCGGCGCGCTGTACGCGGTCCACGACGACCGTTCGGTGAGCGCGTTCGATCTGGGCGACGTCGTCCGCGCCCTGCAGTTGCAACCGGGCTGTTTGAACTGATTCTCTACCGTCCGCTCCGACCCCGACCCTCGCCCATCCGACCATGCCGCGTCCGACTGCCCACGCCCATCGCCGAATCGCCGCCTGCATCGCCCTGACCTTGTTCGCCGCGCACACCGCGCAGGCCGGCAAGCTGTATCGGTGGACCGACAAGAACGGCGTCACCCACTACGGCGACCGCGCGCCCGCCTCGGCGCCGCCGTCGGAGGTCAAGGTGATTCCGTTCCGCGCCGAACCCGGCGCGATCGCCCGGCTGCGGGTGCAACAAGACGGCGACCGCTACCTGGCCTGGGCCGACAACACCTTGTCCGGGCCGATCGAAGTGCGCCTGGACTTCACCCACAGCAACAACATCATCGGCAATCCGCTGCTGCCGGCCAGCGCCACCGTGGCCGCGCGCAGCAGCGCGGTGGTCAGCGTCATCAGCGTGCAGGACCCGGCCCGCGGCGGCGATTTCGAGCTGAGCATGCGCTCGGTCCCGGGCGACCCGGACGCGCGCCCGCAGAACGCCGATTACCTGCTGCCGCTGCAGCAACAGCAATTCCGCATCGACCAAGGCTACGGCGGCCACTTCAGCCACACCGAACCCGAGCACCGTTACGCGGTCGACTTCGCCGCCGACATCGGCACCCCGGTGCTGGCCGCGCGCGAGGGCACGGTGATGCAGGTCGAGTCGGATTTCGACAAGGCCGGCCTGAACCTGGAGAAATTCGGCGACCGCGCCAACTTCGTGCGGATCCTGCACGACGACGGCAGCATGGCCCTGTACGCCCACCTCAAGGACGGCGGCGTGTCGGTGCGGGTCGGCCAGCGCGTGCGCGCCGGGCAACAGATCGGCCTGTCGGGCAACACCGGCTTCAGCACCGGGCCGCACCTGCATTTCGCGATCCAGGTCAACCGCGGCATGCGCCTGGAATCGATCCCGTTCCGGATGACCGGCCCGCAAGGCCCGCTGCGCCTGTCCAGCGGCACCCGCTGAGCCGCCCTAACCCCCTGTAGGAGCGGCGCGAGCCGCGACCGCGGGGCTTCGGTCTCGCGCCGGGCGCCGCAATTCG
>NZ_JBAMDI010000195.1:0-14506 GCF_036961695.1 Pseudomonas sp. CGJS7
GGGTCACGGTGTAAGTGATCACACCGCCTTCGGTCACGCTTGGCGAGGCGGTCAGGGTCGCGGTGGTGGTGTCGACCGAGTCGTTGATCGTGGTCTGAGCTGGGGTCGGATTCGGGGTCAGTTGCTCGAAATTACCGCCCGTGGCGCTCTCGATGGTGACGCTGACAGTCGAGCCGTTGTTGTAGACGTCATTGGCCGGGGTCTGGAAATCAACGCTGCCCTGGGTTTTGCCGGCTTCAACGGTAATCGTTTGGCCGTTGGACAGGGTCACGGTCACCGGCGTCTGGGCAGGATTGCTCAGGGTCACGGTGTAGGTGATCACGCCGCCTTCGGTCACGCTTGGCGAGGCGGTCAGGGTCGCGGTGGTGGTATCGACCGAGTCGTTGATCGTGGTCTGAGCCGGGGTCGGATTCGGGGTCAGTTGCTCGAAATTACCGCCGGTGGCGTTCTCGATGGTGACGCTGACGGTCGAACCGTTGTTGTAGACGTCATTGGCCGGGGTCTGGAAATCAACGCTGCCCTGGGTTTTGCCGGCTTCAACGGTAATCGTTTGGCCGTTGGACAGGGTCACGGTCACCGGCGTCTGGGCAGGGTTGCTCAGGGTCACGGTGTAAGTGATCACGCCACCTTCGGTGACCGACGGGCTCGCCGTCAGGGTCGCGGTGGTGGTGTCGACCGAGTCGTTGATCCTGGTCTGAGCCGGCGTCGGGTTCGGGGTCAGTTGCTCGAAATTACCGCCCGTGGCGTTCTCGATAGTGACGCTGACAGTCGAACCGTTGTTGTAGACGTCATTGGCCGGGGTCTGGAAGTCGACGCTGCCCTGGGTTTTGCCGGCTTCAACGGTGATGGTTTGGCCGTTGGACAGGGTCACGGTCACCGGCGTCTGGGCAGGATTGCTCAGGGTCACGGTGTAGGTGATAACGCCGCCTTCGGTGACGCTTGGCGAGGCGGTCAGGGTCGCGGTTGTAGTGTCGATTGTATCGGTCACTTGGGTAACCGCTGGCGTTTGCGGCAATGTCACCGTCAGCCCGCCACCACCGGTACTACCTGTCACGGTGGCCGAAATCTGGCCCCCGTCAATGTAGGGTGTGTCGTTTGCCGGAACTGCGACGTTGACGCTACCACTGGTCTGCCCAGCCGGAATGACGATCACGGCACCGTTGGACAGAGTAATTACCAGGTTGGTGGTCGGCGCCTGACCAACGGTGGCGGTATAAACGATTACGCCACCCGCTTCACTGATGGAAGGGGTTGCGCCAAGCGTCAGCTCAGTAGCGACGGCGGTATCCGTCGGTGTGGTCACCAGGTTGTTGCCGTTAGTGTCCAGCAGGCCCACTTCTTGGTTATCGGGTACGCCCGCAAAGCCCAGCCCGTCAGTCGGGAAGCCAACCGTCGGGTCAACTCGGCCAGCCGTCTCTTCGAGCATCACGAAGCTGTGGCCACCGCCCAGCGCACCACCACCTGCTGATGACGGGCCAGCGGCGGTAGCTTCAAGCTCAGTAGTCGGGTCAACACCAGCAGCAATTGCCTGCTGCAGCTCTTCCACTGAAGGCGCGGCCTGGGCTGCCGCCTGACTCAGGTCGGTGCTACTGTCAGGCGCATCGGCGCTCCATTGGCTGTCACGTCCAAGATCGAGCAGTCGGCCATCAGCCAGCTCCAAAGTAACCGCGCCACCCGGACCGGTGAGCACTTCCTCGCCGGCCAACAGGCGGTCACCTTCGATAAGTACACGCCGGATGCCCTCTGGGGATACCGCAATAACCTGGCCGACAATGCTTTTGACGATGGCTACAACGCTGCTCATTGGACTCTCCGTGTGACCCGATGGGGTACTTCCCTGCCAGAGCGGCGCTTGCTAGCCACTTCAGGCGGAACTATGTCGATGATCTCTTGACGTTTTTGACGTCAATATTCCGTCTATAACTTTTTGGAATTGCCTGACTGCCAAACTATTGACCTTATACATGCCATCCTAAACAATCGGCAATGTAATGTCACATTGATATTTGTACCTTAGCCAAGCGTTTCCTGAGGACAAATGTCTTACATCATCAAAAAGGTGTTAAGCCATCAGTCCTAGCACTTTTTCATACACCTCAGCAGCCGTAAATCATGCGGCGCGACCGTCTTACTCGGCAATGTCAGCGTTACTGGCGTCAATATCCAGATCACTGTCAATCGCGCGGACACTGATTGCCAAATAAGCACAAACCTTGCCGGAATGTGGCCAGGCAGAGGTCGGTAGCCAGCCAGAGCCGGGGCGCTTGCTCGCTCGAGGCCCACCAGGCTTCCAACGCTGCGCGAGTCACAAGCAGCTATGTGTCGCAAATCAAAGAGATGACGTACGAGTGCGTGAATAATGGTATCCCGATCATTGAAAATCGCTTGCGGATATTGAATGCAAGAAAGGCAAGGATCCGCACTCTATAGATGAATTCTGACTAACAAGCCACAGATATGCGCCAACAAACCAGCGCCTGTTTACTGACAGTGACTAAGCTGGAACCCAAAGCCCTTGCATGCCTTGGCTGAGTGGCAGGCTATGCTGCAACAAGCCGGATGATGGCTGGATCAAAAATGAAACAATCATTGCCCCGCTAAGTCTGGTGAAAATGAAGCACGTAGAATTGTTTACTCAACACCGATTCAAGGCGAACATTGGCCAGCTGCTCCAGCACCAGGGCGTGATAACCCTTATCAGCACAGCTTTGCAGCACCAAAGAAAGCCAGGGTGAGCCGGCCTGACCTTAACGACGGCACACCCACCCCACCCACCACAAGGATGAAGAGAGCGCCGCGTGGAATCCGAAGTCAGTCGAGTCCAACTCAGCCACGATCCACGCAGTCAGCATGACGATCCCCTGCTGGATAGTCTGCTGAGCCTGTGTGTCCTGCACCAGAAGCCCGCCAGCCGGGTCATGCTGACAACAGGCCTACCGCTACCCGCCCAGCGCCTGAGCCCTGAACTGCTGCCGCGCGCCGCGGCCCGGGCTGGCCTGCAGGGGCGCCTGCTTCAGCGAAAGCTGGAGCAGATCCCGAGTATCGCCATGCCGGCCATGCTGCTGCTCAAGGAGGGCCGCAGCGCCGTCCTGCTCGGCTGGGAGAACGATGACACCGCGCGCCTGCTACTCAGCGAGAGCGACGGTGGCGAGGTGCATGTCAGCCGCGAAGCACTGCTAAGCGACTACAGCGGCCGCGTGTTCTTCGCGCAGCCGCAGCACAAGTTCGATGTCAACCACGGCAACCTCATCCCACGAGCGAAGTCGTGGTTCCGCGACACCCTGCTGCGCAGCAAGTGGTTGTATATCGACGCCATCGCCGCCAGCCTGGTGATCAACCTGATCGCCTTGGCCGCGCCGCTGTTCGTGATGAACGTGTATGACCGGGTGGTGCCAAACCAGGCCACCTCGACGCTCTGGGTACTGGCCATCGGTATCGCCGGCGCGTATATCTTCGACCTGATCCTCAAAGGCCTTCGCGGCCTGTGCCTGGACCTGGCCGGCAAGAAGACCGACCTGATCATCTCGGCAACGCTGTTTGAACGTATCGTCGGCATGTCGATGAAGTACCGGCCGGCGCGGGTCGGCAGCTTTGCCCAGAACATTCACGAGTTCCAGGGCCTGCGCGACTTCCTCGCCTCGCTGACCCTGACCAGCCTGATCGACCTGCCCTTTACCATCCTGATTTTGATCGTCATCGCCATCATTGGCGGGCATCTGGTGTGGATACCGATCATCGCCTTCCCGCTGGCTCTGGGCATCGGCTACGCCCTGCAGCGGCCACTGATGGCGACCATGGAGCGGACCATGGCTTTGGCATCAGAGCGCCAGTCCAGCCTGATCGAAACCCTCGCCGGCCTGGATGCGGTAAAGGTCAACAACGCCGAGAGCGAACGCCAGTACATGTGGGAACAGACGCTCGGCACCCTAAGCCGCCTGGAGCTGCGGGTGAAGGTGCTGTCGAGCCTGGCGATGAACATCACCCTGCTGATCCAGCAACTGGCAGGCGTGGCAATGATCTGCGTCGGCGTGTACCTGATCATTGATGGCAACCTCAGCATGGGCGGCCTGGTGGCTTGCTACATGCTCAGCGGCCGCGCCCTCGGCCCGTTGGGCCAACTCAACGGCCTGCTGGCCCGCTACCAGCAAGCCAAGGTGACCATGGTCTCCACCGACCACATGATGGATCTGCCGCAAGAGCGCAACTTCGAAGAGCGCCCACTGAGCCGCAAGGTGCTGCAGGGCAGCGTCGAGTTCCGCGGGGTCGACTTCACTTATCCGAACCAGCAGAACCTGGCCCTGAAGAATATCAACCTGACCATCCGCCCTGGCGAGAAGGTCGGCATCATCGGCCGCAGCGGCTCGGGCAAGAGCTCGCTGGCCAAGCTCATTGTCGGCCTGTACGAGGCCGATGGTGGCTCGCTGCTGGTCGATGGCGTCGACATTCGCCAGATTGATGTCAGCGAACTGCGCCACAACATCGGCTACGTCCCACAGGACATCCAGCTGCTGGCCGGCACCTTGCGTGACAACCTGGTCAGCGGCGCCCGCTACATCGAGGACGAATTGATCCTGCAGGCCGCTGAACTGGCGGGCGTACATGAATTCGCCCGGCTGCACCCCGACGGCTACGAGCTGCAAGTGGGTGAACGCGGGCAGAACCTGTCCGGCGGCCAGCGGCAGAACGTCGCCTTGGGCCGTGCGCTGCTGCTCAACCCGCAGATCCTGCTGCTGGACGAGCCGACCAGCGCCATGGACAACACCGGTGAAGAACGCCTCAAGCAGCGCCTGCAAGCGGTGGTGGAGGGCAAGACGGTACTGCTGGTCACGCACCGTGCCTCGTTGCTGTCGCTGGTAGACCGGCTGATCGTGATCGATCGCGGGCAGATTGTCGCCGACGGCCCGAAAGCCGCGGTCATGGATGCACTGAAGAAGGGGCAGATCAGTGTTGCATAAGCTGGATATGGGGCAGTTCAAGGACGGCCTGCGGCGCTATTTCAAAGGCAGCGACTCGCTTGGCGGCCAGCCGCTGCCCGAGGTAAACAAAGCCCTGATCGAAGATGCACCGCGGGTGGTGCGGCTGACCATCTGGGGCGTGATCCTGTTCTTCGTGTTCTTGATTGTATGGGCCAGCGTTGCGCCCATCGACGAAGTTACGCGGGGTGAAGGCAAGGCCATTCCGTCTTCCAAGGTGCAGAAGATCCAGAACCTGGAGGGCGGCATCGTCGCCGAAATCTTCGCCAAGGAGGGGCAGATCGTCGAAGTGGGCCAGCCATTGCTGCGCCTGGATGAAACCCGCTTCGCCTCCAACGTTGGTGAAACCGAGGCTGACCGCCTGGCCATGGCCCTGCGAGTCGAACGTTTGAGTGCCGAGGTAGAGGACCGCCCGCTGATTATCGACGAAAAGCTGCGTAAAGCCGCGCCAAACCAGGCGGCCAGTGAAGAGTCGCTGTACCAGAGCCGGCGCCAGCAACTGCAGGACGAAATTGGCGGCCTGCAGCAGCAGTTGGTCCAACGCCAGCAGGAGCTGCGCGAATACAGCTCCAAACGCACCCAGTACGCCAACAGCCTTGAGCTGCTGCGCAAGGAAATCAGCATGTCCGAACCGCTGGTGGCAACCGGCGCGATTTCCCAGGTTGAAGTGCTGCGCCTGCGCCGTGCTGAAGTGGAAAACCGCGGTCAGCTGGATTCCACTGCGCTGGCGATCCCGCGCGCAGAGGCGGCGATCCGCGAGGTGCAAAGCAAGATCGAAGAGACACGTGGCAAGTTCCGAAGCGAAGCGCTGACCCAGCTGAACGAGGCACGCACCGAACTGAACAAGGCTACCGCCACCAGCAAGGCGCTGGACGACCGGGTGAGCCGCACACTGGTCACTTCGCCCGTACGCGGTATCGTCAAGCAACTGCTGGTGAACACCATTGGCGGGGTAATCCAGCCAGGCAGCGATATCCTCGAAGTCGTGCCACTGGACGACACGCTGGTCATCGAGGCGAAGATTTTGCCCAAAGACATCGCCTTCCTGCACCCTGGCCAGGAAGCGACGGTCAAGTTCACCGCGTATGACTACACCATCTACGGTGGGCTAAAGGCCAAGCTGGAGCAGATTGGCGCCGACACCATTACCGATGAAGACAAGAAGACTACGTATTACCTGATCAAGCTGCGCACTGATCGCAGCCACCTGGGGACTGACGAGAAGCCACTGCTGATCATTCCGGGGATGGTGGCGACGGTGGACATCATGACAGGCAAGAAAACCATCATGAGCTACCTGCTCAAGCCGATCATGAAGGCGCGCTCGGAGGCGCTGCGCGAGCGGTGATAGCCAACCTGCAGGTTTCGCCATTGCTTTAGGAGCGGCCTCATGTCGCGACAGGGCTGTACAAGCAGCCCTGCAAATCGCTACGTGAACCTGGGGGCCGCTACGCGGCCCTTTTGCGGCTCTAGCCCACGCCTACAGCCGCACGCGGGAGGCCATTCAGCGCCAAGGCGCAGGCTCGCCCACCAGTTGCCCCTGAATCCCGCCTACTCCCATCTCCAGCAACACCAACCGCTCCCCTTCCGTCTCGACTCGCTCGGCAATCAGCGGCAGGTCGATGCTATGCGCCGCACGCTGGATCGCTTCGATGAACAGCCGCTTGTGCTGCTCATGATCGATGTTGCGGATGTAACTGCCGTCAATCTTCAGGTACGCCAGGCCCAAATGCGCCAGGTTGCCAATCATGCTGAAGCGCCCACCGAAGCGTTGCAAAGCCAACCCGAAGCCAAGCCCATGCAGGCGCCGGGTGAGTTGCTCCAACGCTGCCTGCTCAGGCAACTGCTCCTCGCCAATTTCAAAAACCAGCCGCGGACCGAGCGCCGCATTCTGGCCCAGCAGCTCGAAAACGCGCTGAAGGGCCTTGGGGTCGGCCAGGGTGGCGGCGGACAGGTTCAACGCCAGCACCTGGTCATGCCCTCGCAGGTGCGCCAACACTTTCTCCAGCACCAGCACATCCAGCCGCGGCATCCAGCCGAAGCGCTCCAGCCAAGGCAGGAAGCGGCCCGCCGGCAAGGCCTCGCCCTGGCCATCGCGCAAACGCGAAATAACTTTGTGGTGCAGTACCCGTTGCGAGGAAGCGCACTCTATCACTGGCTGGAAGAACAACTCGAAATGCCCATTGATGAACGCCTGGTCGAGCCGTTCGTGCCAGGCATGCTGGCTATCTGCGGCAACCGCCGCAACACCTTGCTCAAGGCATACCCAGCCCGGCGTTGGCTGGTTCTCAGCGCGGGCCAGAGCCTCGTCGGCCAGCTTCAGCAATGCCTGGGGTGAATCACCAGGGCTGAATGGCGCCAGGCCTATACAAGCCACCGGGTCGATATCACTGGCCCCCGTTTCGTGCAGGCTCTGCAACGTTGCCTCCAGAGCCTGGGCAAGGTGTACTGCCTCCTCATGCACCATGCCCGGTGCCAGCACTGCAAACTCGCCGCCGCGGCTGCGGGAAATGAGGTCGTTGGTTTCCGGGTAGCTGGCACAAGTACGACGCAGCTGTTCACCTACCGCTTGCAACAACTGGTCGGTACGCTGGCCGCCAAGGCGGGCGTTCAGGCCAGCCAGGCCCTGAACCCGCAGCAACAGCAGGTAACCGGCGCGCGCGTCTTCCAGGTTGCTTACCCGATTGTTCAGCTGCATTTCAAAATAGCGGCGGTTCGACAGCCCGGTCAGGCTGTCCTGGTAGGACTCCGCACGCAGCCGCTCACTGCGCTCGGCCTGCTCGGTGAACAGGGCTTTGAGTTTCTCGACCATCTGGTTCATCGCTTGCACTACGCGGCGTAGCTCCGGCGTGCGTGGCAACTCTGGCAGGCTGAGGAATTCGCGGCGGGCAATAGCGTGGGATTGCTCGACCATGTAGTCCAGCGGCCTCAACTGGCGGCGCAACAGCAAAGCACCGAGCACGGCACTGGCCGCACCGCACAACAGCAACCAACCCAGGCTGCCCAAGGCGCTTTGCCAAAGCTTGGCAATGGCGAACATCGGGTGGCTGATCACTTCAACGCGCGCTGCCTGCTGCCAGCCACGACTGACGATTGCATCGCCGCCGGCGGCCTCGAGGCCGATCAGGCGCACGAACCAAAGCGGCACACCGCCAGGGTCTGGCTCGGCGTGACGCTCCACCAGCACGGCGTTGGAACCCAGGTCGACGACCTTGATGCTTGCATAGTAACCACTGTCGAAAATCGAGCTGACCATCAGCTCGACCATCGCTGGGTCGTCGATATTCGGCGTCAGCGAAAGCGCCAGCGCGGTGGCCGCATCCTGGGCGTGCGAGCGCAGCTGGTTGACGTACTGGCTGCGCGAGCTTTCCAGGCTGACCATGAAACTGCCACTGAAGGCGACCACCAGGAACAGGCAAATGGCCAACAGCAATTGTTTGAACAGTGACATCTGTGCTCCTTCAGTAAACCGGCTCGGCCGGGAACCCTTCGGCCTGCATTTTCTTCAACAAATCCTGCCAGCGTGACAGCCGCTTGGTATCACCAACCTTCTTGTTCCCTGCCGCGCCCGTCAGCCACAACCCCTCGCCATTGAAGGCGTACACCGGCAGCAAGTCGGTACGCTGGCTTGCCGGCTTTATGGCATCCATCAGACTGTCCAGCACCAAAGGCTGGGCCTGTGGGCTTGAATAATAGGTCAGGACCATGTGTGCCCGGTTCTGCCGCAGCGCCTTGACGTAGGTGATGCGCAGTTTCTCGCTGGGGATTCCCATGCGCCGTAGACTGAAATATTTGGCGATGGCGTAATCCTCGCAGTCCCCTGCACCTTTGATCAGTGCCTGCACAGGTGTGGCCCAGTAGTCGACCTCATGCCACAGATCGATATCCTCGACATACCGCAATTGCTGGTTGAAGAAGCGGTTGACCACTTGCAACCTTTCAAGCTCGGTACCCTGCTTCTGCGTGGCCATCAGGCTCTGCCAGGCATCGATGCGACCCTGCCCGGCACCTAGTGGGCCGTACAGAGCCTGCGACTTGCGGCTGATCTGGGAGAAATCCCAATCCGCGTGCAAGCCGCCCAGCAGAAGACTGCCCAGCAGCACGGCAAAGCCGACATATCGCACTACGGTTTTGAGCAACCAGGATATCGCCACTGCGAAGCCCTGTTCAGACCAGTCGAAAGCAGCGATGGTGGGGCTTGCCACCGCAAAAGACAATGGCACCCTGCAATCACGCACCCGGCTGTCAGCCCGCCTATACTTTCTGCTTACATCTTTCTATAGGCAGCTTCCTTTGACGTGCGACTTCCTCCACCATAGCCGCGCTTTTGGGGCGCCCGTACCAGTGTGGGTGCAGGTTTGACACCCTCACAAGCTGTTACTAGTTTAATTGGATCCAATATAGTCATCGTTGAGGCAGGCGTCGCGTGGCCAAGAAAATCAAATTGAGCAATGTGCTGGCCAGCGAGCAGTTGTTGCCGCATCAGGCCCGTGGCGTGATCGAAGAACGCCTGCGCAGCGCCATTCTCGATGGTCGCTTGCCGCCTGGTACTGCAGTTCGCCAACAAGAGCTCGCCACCTTGTACGGCGTCAGTCGCATGCCCGTGCGCGAGGCCCTGCGCCAGCTCGAAGCGCAATCCCTGTTGAAAGTGGAGATGCACAAGGGCGCCGTCGTTGCACCGCTGATCGGCGAGGATGCAGTGGACACCTATGCCCTTCGCGTATTGCTCGAGAGCGAGGCGCTGCGCCAGTCTATCCCGCTGCTTGATGCCAGCGACATCGCCAGCGCCCGCGGGTATATCCAGCAACTGGAGAACGAGACCAGCCACACCGAAATTGGCCGCCTCAACCGCCTGCTCCACATGGCGCTGTACAGCAAGGCGCCGAACAAGAAACTACTGCGCCTTATCGAGAACGAACTGAACGAGGAAGAACGCTTCCTGCGCTTCCATCTTTCGTCCATGGGCCTGGGCAAGCTCACTCAGGACGATCACAACGCACTGGTAGATGCCGCCAGCGACAAGCTGGTGGACGAAGCGGTAGCGGTGCTGGAACGGCACCTCAATGGCGGGGCGCGGGTGATCCGCAATTACCTGGATACGCAATTGGGGCGTTAGCCCATTACCGGCTTTACGCGTTAATTGATGGGTTGCAAATTAATCTTGCTCCGCCAACAATGAGACTAATTATCATTAACGTCCATTGATGCCGGCGCCCTCCTCCATGCCCAGCAACGATTCCGTGCAAACGCTCTACAGTGACCACCACGGCTGGTTGCATACCTGGCTGCGTAGCAAGCTCGGCAACGCAGCCGATGCGGCTGACCTCGCCCAGGATACCTTCGTCCGCTTGCTACAGCGTCGTGAGCAATTGCAGCTGAATGCTCCCAGGGCCTTCCTGCGCACGGTAGCGCGTGGGCTGGTGATCGATCATTGGCGCCGCGAGGAACTGCACAGGGCCTACCTGGAGGCTTTGGCCCATGTGCCGGAAGCACTGGTCCCCTCAGTCGAGACCCGCGAGCTGCTGCTGGAATTGCTTGAACGTATTGCACGCATGCTCGACGGCCTCAAACCCAAGGTACGTCGCGCATTCCTGCTGGCTCAATGCGAGGGGCTGAAGCATCAGGCCATCGCCGAACAGATGGGGATCTCCGTTCGCACCGTTGAGCGCTACATCGCCGATGCGCTCTATCACTGCTACGTGCTGCGCTATGAAGACGACTGCTGAATCCATGACCGTCGCACGCCCTGATACAAAAACGGTCAGGCAGGCCATTCAGTGGATGCTGCGGCTGCGTGAGAGCGGGCACGATCCAGCTCTGCAACAACAGTGCGCGCAATGGCGCAGCAGCCACTACGAAAACGAACAGGCCTGGCAGCGTGTGGTTCACCTTCATCAGGACCTTGACCTGCGCGCTATCCCCGGTGCCGGGCTGGCATTGCAGACGCTGGAAACCAGCCAGCAGCGCCTGCGCCGTCGACAGGCGCTGAAGCTGCTTGGCGGCGTTGTCATGGCAGGATCTGCGAGCTGGCTGGCCAAAGACCTCGATACTGTGAGTGCCTGGACGTCAGACTATGCCACCGGCACGGGCGAGCGACGCGTCTTCACCCTGCCCGATGGCTCACTGATGCAACTCAATACCTGCAGTGCCGTGGACCTGGCCTTCCATGATCAACAGCGCCTGGTCCGCCTGAAGCATGGGGAATTGATGATCAACTGCAACCCCCGGAATCCCCTGCTGGTACAAACCCGCGACGCGCTGCTTGAAGGCTTCGAAGGACGCTTTGTGGCCTATCAGGATAGCGACTACACACGTGTCAGCGTCATCCACGGCAAAGTGGCGATACACCGGCCTGGTGCTGGCCAACTTCAGTGGATCGAAGGTGGCCAGAACTGGCGCCTGGATGCTCAAGGTGCGCACCGGCTCGCGCACATGGACATGGATGCGATGGCCTGGACTGAAGGGTTGATCGTCACTCAGGACATGCGCCTCTCCAACTTCCTCGCGCAGGTCAGCCGCTATCGCCATGGTTACCTGGGCTGCAGCAATGATATTGCCGACCTGCGCCTGTCGGGGGTGTTCCGCCTCGAAGACCCGGAACAACTGCTTCGGCTGCTACCGCAGACGTTGCCCGTACGACTTCGTCGACGTACACGCTGGTGGGTGCATGTAGAGAGCATCACCTGATAAGGCGTTATCGATTTCTGGCGGGTTTTGAATCCAGGTCCGGCTAGGACAGTAAGCAACACTTTCTGCCCTCGACACTTTAACGGACCCTTCATGTCTACCAACCCGGTGTTAACCCACACTTTCAGCCCGAATGATTTTCGTCCAGTCCTGCAATCAGCTCACTTGCGCCATGCCATCCGGGCTGTTCTGTTTGGTACCGCCCTGGGCCTGGCAACTGTTCCGCAACTTTCCGTTGCGGCCGACACAGCCGAAGTGAGCCAACACTATGCAATACCAGCTGGCCAACTGACCGACGTGCTCAACACAATCGCTCGCCAGGCCGGGATCACCCTATCGAGCACGCCTCAGCTGACCGATGGCCTGCATTCCAACGGACTGCAGGGGCAGTACACAGCCGATCAGGCGCTGCGCCAGTTGCTAAATGGCAGCGGACTGGAAGCCGTCAGCCAGGGGGGACGTAACTATGTGCTGCAGGCACAGCGTCAGAACGCTGCCCTGGCATTGCCAGACACCGACATCCGTAGTTTCTCCCTCGGCAACGCACTGGGCAGCATGGAGGGTTACAACGCCACGCACAGCCAGGTGGCGACCAAGACCAGCATGCCCTTGGTGGAGACATCCCAATCGGTCTCGGTGGTTACTCGCCAGCAAATGGATGATCAGGGCTCTCAGACCGTTGCCCAAGCCATGCGCTACACGCCTGGAGTACTGACCAACCCGTACGGTGCCACTCATCGCTATGACTATGTAGCCATGCGCGGCTTCAACGACGGTTCGGTGGACAACATCTACGTCGATGGGCTCAAGTCAATGGGAGACAACGGCACCTACAGCACAATGCAGGTAGACCCATACTTCCTTGAGCGCATCGACATTCTCAAGGGACCGTCTTCGGTACTGTACGGACGAAGCTCGCCGGGTGGCCTGGTAGCCCTGACCACCAAGAAGCCACTCTTTGCCCCTTACCATCAGGTTCAGGCCACGGTAGGTACTCAGGGCCAGCGTGGCGTGGGCTTCGACTTCAGTGGTCCTGTGGATGACGACAAACGCATTGCGTATCGCCTGACGGGTTTGGCGGATGCTTCCGACACTCAGTTCGACCACAACAAGGAAGAACGTTACGCCATCGCCCCTGCTATCAGTGTCGACTTCACCGAAGACACCTCACTCACGCTGCAGGCCTATTTGCAGCACGACCCTAACGGTGGGTACCACGGCGGCAACCCTGCAGACGGCATGCTGCACAAACGCAACGGTTTTCGCCTGTCAGACCATTTCTTCGAAGGCGAGCCGAGCATCGACAACTACGAGCGCACGCAGCAATCCTTCAGTTACCAGTTTGAGCACCGCTTCAATGATGTTTTCACCGCGCGGCAGAACTTCCGTTATCAGGATTCCGACGTGTCGATGGACCAGGTGTACGCCGCCGGCTGGGCAGATGTTGACAGCAACATGCTAAACCGCGCCTATACCGGCGGCGACGAGCGTCTGCATTCATACATCATTGATAACATGCTGCAGGCAGAGTTTTTTACTGGGGCCGCCAAGCACACCCTGCTCTTGGGGGCTGACTACCAGCGGCGCAAAGCCGACGTGACATGGCGTTATGGCACCGTCGACCCGCTGGATGCTGGCAATCCGCAGTACGGCAATGGCAACCTTCAGGTACTGGGCGAGAACCGCTACCAGCGGCGTTTGCAACAAACGGGTGTGTACCTGCAGGATCTGGTGGAGCTGGACCAGTGGCGCTTTTCCTTGGGACTGCGCCAGGACTGGGTGAAGGTGTCCGAAGAGAACCGTGACAGCGACAGCAAGGTCAGTGATCAACGCTCCAGGTTCACCTCCCGGGCTGGAGTGCTCTACCTGTTCGAGAACGGCATTGCGCCCTACATCAGCTACTCGGAGTCGTTCAACCCGAACACCGTGTCCGACCAGCAAGGCCGGCCGCTGGCACCGACGGAGGGCACTCAGTGGGAAGCCGGCATCAAATATCAGCCACCAGGGAGCGACAACCTGTTCACCGCATCGGTGTTCCGCATCGAGCAGGAGAATTTGGCGTCTAAACAGCCTGACGAAGACTTCTACCGCCCTGTCGGTGAAGTCCGCTCGCAAGGGCTGGAGCTGGAGGCCCATGTGCAACTGACCGACAGCCTCAAACTGCTGGGTGGCTATACCTTCACCGATATCGAGTATTCGAAGTCAATGCCGAGCCTTGTGTCGGGCAACTTGGACAACAAGGGTAATTCGCCGACTCAGGCGCCGAAACAGATGCTCTCGCTGTGGGCCGACTATAACTTCCGCCAGGGGGCACTGGATGGCCTGCGGCTGGGCGGTGGGGTGCGATATGTGGGGTACAGCTGGGTCGATGCGGAAAACAGCATGAAGGTGCCTTCCTACACCCTGTTCGACGCCTCGATCGGCTATGACCTGGGCAAGGTCGGCCTGACGGGTGTGGATGTGCGCTTGAACGCCAACAACCTTACCAATGAAAGCTACATCACCTCATGTGCCAGCCTGAACTACTGCTACATGGGTGAAGAGCGCAATGTGAGCGCCACGGTCAGCTATCAGTTCTAACCGATATTGAAACCCGGAAAAGACAAAGCCCCTGTCTGCATCGCAGACAGGGGCTTTGGGTTTGAATCTTGACGATGACCTACTCTCACATGGGGAAACCCCACACTACCATCGGCGATGCATCGTTTCACTGCTGAGTTCGGGATGGGATCAGGTGGTTCCAATGCTCTATGGTCGTCAAGAAATTCTGTGTGCTGGCCCGTCTCTCGGACGCGCCTGCGAATCTCTGTAGTTCCTACTTAAAGACAAAACCCCTACCTGCATGC
>NZ_JBAMDI010000196.1:0-14405 GCF_036961695.1 Pseudomonas sp. CGJS7
GGGCAGGTTCCGTAGTGGGCATCCTGCCCACGACGGAACCCGGCGCACGTCCTTGTGCGCCGCCCTTCGGGTGTCCTTTTGCTATCGCGAGTTAGATGCGCCGCCGGGCCAGAGCAACAGCAAAGGCAAAGGCGCCCTTATCCGCCCTTCGGGCACCTTCTCAGCCTTGCACTCCCTGCGGTCGCCGCAAGCGGGAAAAGGGCTCAATGCAGCAGCGATGGTTATCGGTGAGATGGCGCGCATGACGACGCCAGGCCATAGCTGGTCGCTAGAGCCTCCACCAGAAAAATCCAGAGAAAATCTGCCCAGACGAACGCCGGGCCCGACTCAATACCCAGCCTTGTCCAAGGCCTTCTCCGCCTCTTCGCGCCCCAACTCGATCAGCTCCTTGGCCCGCCAGAACTCATAGAACTGACACGCATCGCGCGGAATCCGGATCACCAACTCCGGCGGATCCAGCGCCAACTGCACCCGCGCGATCTGCGCCTGCATGATGTCCAACGACCGCGCCATCAATTCGCTGAAACTGAACTCGTGCGGCGCATCCTCGCCCGGCGCGTCGACCTGCGCCGAATAGCTGCGCCGGAACCAGCGGGTCAGCAGCGGCGGCGGTTTGATCGACGCCACCTGCAACGCCCGCGCATCGACCGCGCCGTTGCGATGGGCCAACCCGCCGGCCGGTTGATCCGGCCAACCGTGCATGTCCACCGCGATCAGCCGATGCGCGTCGGACAACCGCGTGGCCGTGATCGGCAACGGCGCCAGCAAGCCGCCGTCGACCAACTCGCGGCCGTGCAATTCGTAAGGCGTGAATACCCCGGGGATCGCGATCGACGCGCGCACCGCATCCCACAGATCGCCCTCGCGCAGCCAGACTTCGCGCTGACGCACCAGATCGACCGCGACCGCGGTGTAGTCCACCGCCAAGTCCTCGATCCGCGGCTCGCCGGCCAACTCGCGCAATGCGTGCATCAGCCGTTCGCCGCGGAACAGCGCCGGCTGACCGAACACCGGGTCGAGCAGACGCAGCATGTCGGTGCGGCTCATGCTGTAGAGCCAGTCGCGGTAGACGTGCATCTTGCCGGCGGCGAACAAGCCGCCGACCAAGGCGCCGCTGGAGGAACCGGCCACCGCGACGATGCGTAGCCCGCGCGCCTGCAGCGCTTCGATCACCCCGATCTGGGCCAGACCGCGCGCGCCGCCCGCGCCCAGCACCAGCGCTACCGGCTCGCCGCTTTGGATGTGCGGGGCGTCGGCGCCGGGGGACATCAGTGGCCGTAGTTGCTCAGCGCCAGTTCCAGCATCGACTTGGCCTGTTCGCGCAACACCACCGGCTCGACGATTTCCGCGTCGCTGCCGTAATGCATCACGTCCATCAGCAACTCGCGGCCGGCGCTGTAAGGCACTTTGAGTTCATAGCGGCCATCGGGCAGGAACCGGCCCTGCTGCTGCGAATGCCAGTGCTCATCGGCGACCCAGCGCGCAGCCTTGGCGCTGAAGACGATGGTCGCCCAGCCCTTGGGCGCGCCGGAGAAAATGCCGTAGCTGGAGGCCAGGTGCTGGTCGAGCTCGTCGTCGGCGACGTCGCGCGCGGCGCTCTCGCCGATCTTGGCCGCGCTGATGCGGTCGACCGAGAAGCTGCGCAACGCGTCGCGCTCGTGATCCCAGGCGTCGAGATACCAGTTTTCGCGGTAATGGGTCAGCCGCTGCGGCGAGACGCTGCGGCGGGTGCGCTCGTCGGTGGAACGGGCGCGGTATTCGAAGGTCAGGGTCTTGCGGTCCAGCACCGAGGTGGCGACGGTGCGGAACGCGGTTTCGTCCAGGCGCCGGGTGCGGTGCGGGATCACCCGCACCCGCTCGACCGGCAGGCGGCGGCCGCCGGCGTGTTCGTCGAGCAGCTTTTCGATCCGCTGCTGCAACGGCGCCAAGGCATTGGACAGCACCCCGCCGCCGCTGCGCATCAGCAACTGCTGCGCGGCCAGCAACGAGTGCAGCTCCTCCGAGCTCAGCCACAGGCCGGGCAATTCGAAGCGGTCGCCCTCGCTGGTGTCGTAGCGGAAGCCGGCCTCGCCGTTGCCGACCACCGGCGCCATCAGGTAATCGCGCAGATAGGCCAGATCCCGATAGACGGTCGCGCGCGAGCACTCCAGGTCTTCCTGGAGCCGCTGAACTGTGACCGGATACCGGGCCGCGGTGAGAATCCGGTGCAGCGCGTGGATGCGTTCTATACGTTCCATGTCGGCAGGGGTCTGGTAGAGGCGGTGGGGACACAACTAGCATGGCATCGGCCACTGTCCGGCCGCCACCATCGAACCTAAGGATCCTACGTGATCAAGACCTCATTATCCGCAACGCTGACCCCCGCGGTGCTGCTGCTCGGACTGACCGCTTCCAGTCTGGCCTTTGCCGGACCCAAAGAAGAGGTCGTCGCCGCGGTGGACAAGTTCCTCGCTGCCAAGAGCTACCACGCCAGCATGAGCATGGGCCCCGGCCCGGCCACCGAAACCGACTTCGTCGCACCCGACCGGATGCGCGTGAAGCTGGGTGCGATGGGCGAGCAAATCATGATCGGCAACACCACCTATCTGACCATGCAAGGCAAAACCGTCAAGCAACCCGCCGCCGGCGGCGGCGTGGCCGCGACCCGCAGCCGCGAGAAGATCCTCGGCGATCTGGCGAGCCTGCAGGTCACTGCGCTCGGCGCGGAAACCCTGGGCGGCGTGGCGACCAAGAAGTACAAGGTCGTCAACAGCCAATCCAAGTCCAACTCGACCTTCTGGGTCGGGGCCAACGGCTATCCGGTGCAGGCGGTCAACGTGGCCGACGTCGCCGGCAAGCAGTACACCTCGACTCTGAAGTACTCGCGTTTCAACGATGCCAGTATCAAGATCGAAGCGCCGGCGGTGAAGTGACATTAGACACCCGTGCGGTCGCAGCGGTTGCGACCGCGCGGGTGGCTGGCGCATTCAGCCGGTGATGGCGCCGCGCATCGCCAGTGCCAACTGGTGCGCGGCGTACGTCGTCAGGGCGCCCAGCCCGGTGGCCAGCAGCGCGCCCCAGTACCAGCGGTTGAATCCCGGCAGGCGCTTGCGCTTGAGGTAACCGACCCAGGCCAGGCCCGCGGCCAGGACGAAGAATCCGCCGTAGAAGGCGAAGCCGAAGATAAAGCTTTCCATGCCTTGCCGCTCCGTGGTCTGCACGACATTGCAGTATGTGCGGGCTTTCGTTGCAGCGGCAAGCGCGGCCCGCGAACTCGCCTGATCCGGCGGCAATGGGCACAATGCCCCGATGCGAAAGCACGCTCCCACCGAGCCAGCCATCGATCTGTCGCCTTCGCCGGGCGATGAGGTCAAGACCACGACGTGTTACATGTGCGCGTGCCGTTGCGGCATCAAAGTCTGGCTGGCCGACGGCCAGGTCCGTTACATCCAGGGCAATCCCGATCATCCGGTCAACCAAGGCGTGCTGTGCGCCAAGGGCTCGGCCGGGATCATGCAGCACTACTCCCCGGCGCGGCTGGACAAGCCGTTGCTGCGGGTCGGCGAACGCGGCCGCGGCGAGTTTCGCGAGATCGAGTGGGAGCAGGCGCTGGAGATCGCCGCCGGCTGGTTGGCGCCGATCCGCGAACGCAATCCCGATGAGCTGGCCTTCTTCACCGGGCGCGACCAATCGCAGGCGTTGACCGGTTGGTGGGCGCAGCAATTCGGCACGGTCAATTACGCCGCTCACGGCGGGTTTTGCTCGGTCAACATGGCCGCGGGCGGGTTGTACACGCTAGGCGGATCGTTCTGGGAATTCGGCGAGCCCGACTGGGAGCATTCGCGCTATCTGATGCTGTGGGGCGTGGCCGAGGATCACGACTCCAATCCGATCAAGCTCGGCCTGGGCAAGTTGAAGGCGCACGGGGCGAAGATCGTCGCGGTCAATCCGGTGCGCAGCGGTTACGGCGCGATCGCCGATGAGTGGATCGGGATTCGGCCGGGCACCGATGGCTTGTTCGCGTTCGCGTTGATTCACGAGTTGCTGAAGGCCGATCGGATCGATCTGGAGTATCTGGTGCGCTATGCCAATGCGCATTGGCTGGTGATTCGCAATCCGGGCGGGGCGGACGATGGCTTGTTCGCGCGCGATGAGCAGGGGCGCGTGTTGTGCTGGGCGCGCGGCCCCCACCCCGCCGACGCCACCGACATCAACCCCGCCGTCGTCGGCGAATACACCCTGCCCGACGGCCGCCGCGCAGCGCCGGTATTCCACCTGGTCGCCGAGCGTTACCTCGACCCGCAATACGCCCCCGACGCCGTCGCCGAGCGCTGCGGCATCCCCGCCGACACCATCCGCCGCATCGCCCGCGAACTCGCCCAGGCCGCGTTCGACGATCCGCTGCGCTTGCCGATCGCCTGGACCGACGCGCACGGCCGCCGCCACGACCACATGCTCGGCCGCCCGGTCAGCCTGCACGCCATGCGCGGGATCAGCGCGCACAGCAACGGCTTCCACACCTGCCGCGCGCTGCACCTGTTGCAGTTGCTGCTAGGCGCGGTGGATACGCCGGGTTCGTTCCGCTATCAACCGCCCTACCCCAAACCGCTGCCGCCGCCCAACCGCCCCGGCAAGCAGCGCCAGGCCAACGGCGCGCTGGACGCCGCGCCGCTGGGTTTCGTCCACGGCCCGGAGGATCTGGTGGTCGACGGCGAAGGCCGGCCGCGCCGGATCGATCATGCGTTCTCGTGGGCCTACCCGCTGTCCGCGCACGGCATGATGCACAGCGTGATCCGCAACGCCTGGGCCGGCGATCCGTACAAGATCGACACGCTGATGATGTTCATGGCCAACATGAGCTGGAACTCGGCGATGAACACCAGCCAGACGATCGGTTGGCTGACCGATCGCGGCGAGGACGGCGACTACCGCATCGGGCACATCATCTACGCCGATGCCTACGCCTCGGAGATGACCGCCTACGCCGACCTGGTCTTGCCCGACACCACTTATCTGGAACGCTTCGACGCGATCAGCCTGCTCGACCGGCCGATTTCCGATGCCGATTCGGCCTGCGATGCGATCCGGCATCCAATCGTAGACGCAGCCAGTCAGCGCCTGGGCAACGATCAGAAACCCAGAGACGTCCGCGGCTTCCAATCCGTCCTCCTCGACATCGGCGCCCGCCTGGGCCTGCCCGGCATGGTCCTGGAAGACGGCAGCCCGCGTTACCGCGATTACGCCGACTACATCGTCCGCCACGAGCGCGCGCCCGGCGTCGGCCTGCTCGCCGGCTGGCGCGGCGAGCACGGCGAACTGGAAGCCAAGGGCCCGCCCAATCCCGACCAGTTGCAGCGCTACATCGACAACGGCGGGTTCTGGCGCGGCCCGGTGCCCGAGTCGGCGCGCTATTACAAAATGGCCAATCGCGACTATCTGGATTGGGCGCAGAAGATGGGTTTTCTCGGCCACGCCGAACCGATCGCGCTGCAACTGTATTCGGAGACCCTGCAGAAATTCCGTCTGGCCGCGCAAGGCCACGGCGAGCGGCAACCGCCGGCCGAACACCGCGAGCGCGTGGCCACTTATTTCGACCCGCTGCCGATCTGGTACGAGCCCTTCGAAGGCGCGCAAGTCGCCGACTCGGCCACGCGTTTCCCGCTCAGCGCGGTCACCCAGCGGCCGATGTTCATGTACCACGCCTGGGGTTCGCAGAACGCCTGGCTGCGCCAGATCAGCGCGCGCAATTATCTGTATCTGCATCCCGACACCGGCGCGCGTTTCGGCCTGGCCGACGAAGACTGGATCGAGGTCGAATCGCACCACGGCCGCATCACCGTGCAGGCCAAGTTCGCCGCCAACGTGCAGCCCGATACGGTCTGGACCTGGAACGCGATCGGCAAGCGCCGCGGCGCGTGGCGGCTGGCGGCCGACGCGCCCGAAGCGAGCAAGGGCTTCTTGCTCAATCATCTGATTTCCGACCTCACCCCGCGCGGCGACTACGCCAACGCCGATCCGGTCACCGGCCAGGCGGCGTGGTTCGACCTGCGGGTGAATCTGCGCAAGGCCGCCGTCGATCAGAATGCGCAGGGGCTGGCGCAACCGCAGTTCACACCGCTGTCGTTCGCGGCGGCCGACAATCAACCGCTGCGCTACGGCGCGCAGTTCAGGAAGAACCGATGACCGTAAGCGCTGCAACTTTCGTATTCCTGCCCAGTCGAGCCGCGTGCGCGGAGTGCGCGGCATGAGGACCGTGCGGGTGATCTGGGGCGCCATCTGCATGGTGCTAGGCCTGTCGCTGGCGGCGCTGCTGGCCGTGGTCGGCTCCGGCCTGGAGCAGAACACCGGCTCGCCGGCGCTGGTTTCGCTGATGCCGGGCGTCGCGGTCGGCTTGACCGTCTTCGCCGCGGGCGCGTGGATGTTCTACAGCGGGATCAAGAAACGATGACCGATCTGCCGCCGCCGTCGCGCAAGAAGCTCGGTCTGGTGATCGATCTGGACACTTGCGTGGGTTGCCACGCCTGCGCGGTGAGCTGCAAGGAATGGAACGCCGGCGGGATCGCCGCGCCGCTGACCGATGAGCGGCCTTATGGCAAAGACCCATCGGGCGTGTGGTTCAACCGCGTGCACAGCTTTGAGGTCGAAGCCTTGCCGCTGGCCGACCCGGTGCGCGGCTGCGGCAGCGCCGTCGGCGCGCAGACGTCGGCCGCGCCGCAGCCGGCGATGACCCTGCATTTCCCGCGTTCGTGCCTGCATTGCGAACAACCGGCCTGCGTGACCGTATGCCCCACCGGCGCCAGCTACAAGCGCGCCGAGGACGGCATCGTGCTGGTCGATGAGGACAAATGCATCGGCTGCAAACTGTGTTCGTGGGCGTGCCCGTACGGCGCGCGCGAGTACAGCCCGGTCGAGGGCGTGATGAAGAAATGCACGCTGTGCATCGACCGCATCTACAACGAGAACCTCAGCGAGTCCGAACGCCAACCTGCCTGCGTGCAGGCCTGCCCGACCCGCGCGCGCCACTTCGGCGACCTGGGCGATCCGGAGTCGGCGGTATCCAAACTGGTGGCCGAACGCGGCGGCGTGGACCTGATGGCGGAACTGGGCTATCGGCCGACCAACAAATACCTGCCGCCGCGGCCGCGGCGCGATGGCGCGGGCGATGCGCCGGCACCGGAGCAGCTGAATACCACTGCGTTGCCGCCGGTGCTGCGTTGGCTGGACAAGGTGCTGTCGCGATGACCGCTCGCACCCGCGGTTCGGCCGCGATACCGCGCCGCGCCTACCGAATCGCGGACGCCGGACGCTGATATGCATCCGGCGTTCTCGGTCATTTTTTTCACCACCTTGTCGGGCGCGGGCTACGGCTTGATGGCGTGGGTCGGCGCGCTGACGATGTGGCACTGGTTCGGCGCGGCGGCCGTGGACGCTCTGCCGCCGCGCGCCTTGGTCGCGGCCTTGGCGCTGGCGGTGGTGTTGGTCAGCGTCGGCCTGCTCAGTTCGACATTGCACCTGGGCAAGCCGCTGCGCGCATGGCGCGCGTTTTCGCAGTGGCGCAGCTCGTGGTTGTCGCGCGAAGGGGTGATGGCGGTAGCGACCTATCTGCCCGCGCTCGGCCTGGGCGCGTGGTTGTGGCGTACGCAAGGCCAGCCCGGCTCGTGGTTGCCGTTGGCCCTGACGGTGGCACTGACCGTGTGCGCGCTGATCACCGTGGTCTGCACGGCGATGATCTACGCCTGCCTCAAGCCGATTCCGGCCTGGCGCCATCGCCTGGTGGTGCCGGTGTATCTGGCCTTCGCTTTGCTCAGCGGCGCGGCCTTGCTCGCGGCGATCGCCGGCGCGACGCCCGGCGCGGACGCGATCGCGCGCGCGGCGACGGTGGCGGTGGCGCTGTCGGCGCCGCTGACCGCCGCGCTCAAGCTCGCCTATTGGCGCGCCATCGACCGCGCGCCGCTGCCGCTGCGCCGCGGCGACGCGGTCGGCCTGCCCGAGCGCGAATTGTCGGTGTTCGAGCGTCCGCACACCGAAGACAACTACCTCACCCGCGAAATGGGTTACGTGCTCGCGCGCAAGCACGCGGCCAAGCTGCGGACGATCGCGCTGGCGCTGTTCGCGGCGCTGCCGCTGGCCGCGGCGCTGTTGGCGCTGACCGCGGCGGCCGGTTCGCCCGGCGCGGCTTGCGCGCTGATGGCCGCGGCGGCGCTGTCGACGCTGCTGGGCGCGGTGGTCGAGCGCTGGCTGTTCTTCGCTCAGGCCCGGCATATGGTGACGCTCTATTATTGAAACGGTGGATCGATAGCTGAATATCGATCGACCGTGATTATTTTGTGATGCCCTTCACATATCGATAGCTAGACTCCAGATCCCGCCGACTCGCACTCGGCGGTTTTTTTCGTCCCGATCTTGGAGTTTTTGCTAATGCGTAAGTTGCTCGGCGCCCTCGCGCTCACCGCCGCCCTCAGCCCCGTCCACGCCCAGCAGGCTCGCGCCGACGGCTGGAGCGGTACTGGCGAACTCGGCCTGGCCCTGTCCAAGGGCAATACCGACAGCCAGACCCTGATCGGCAAGCTCAACATCGCCAAGGAAGACGCCCAGTGGAAGCACTCGGCCGGCGCCGCGTTCCTGTACGGCAAGCAGGACGACGTGGAAAGCGCGCGCCGCTACGAAGTGTTCGGCAAGAGCGGCTACCGCCTGGGCGCGCGCAGCTACGTGTTCGGTTCCGCGCGCAATGAGCGCGACCACTTCACCGCCAACGAATACCAGTGGACCGCCGCGGTCGGCTACGGCTTCGAAGCGATCAAGAACAAGGACACCCACCTGACCTTCGAAATCGGTCCGGGCTACCGCTGGGCCAAGCTGCAGGACGTGCAGGTGCACCAGAACGAAGCGATCGCGCGCGGCTACATGGACTTCGGCCACAAGCTCACCGAGACCACCTCGATCTACGACACCTTGCTGATCGAAGCCGGCAGCGACAACACCTACGCCCGCAACGACCTCGGCCTGCTGGTCAAGATGACCGACGCGCTGGCGCTCAAGGCCGGCCTGGAAGTGCGCCACAACACCGACGTCATCCCGGGCACCAAGAAGACCGACACCCTGACCACGCTCAACGTGGTTTACGGGTTCTGATCCGGCGCGTCTGAGGCGTCAAACCTTGCCGGGACGGCGTTTGCGGCCGTCCCGGCTTGGGGTTCTGAGTGACTTGCTGGTGCCGTGGCGATTAATCGGACCTATCCGAGGCGCACGGCGTCGCACGCCTGTAATCGGTTTCATGGCATTATCCTGGACCGTCCTCCGGCCCTACTCCAGACGATGCTCGGTGCAATCGGGCTCGCCCTGCTCGGCGCGCCCCTGGTCACATTGCCGACGCCCGCCTTCGGCGGCGACCCGATCCTGATCGCCATCGCCAGCGATCCGGCGCAGATGCGCCTGCAATGTTTCTCGACCCGCTGCGGCGACGAAGAGTGGAAGCTCGCCCTGGCCCCGCGCCAGCGCGAACCGGAGATCGATCCCGCCGATCTGCCGCCGCTGCGCAAAGTGCTGCTGCCCGGGCAACAGCGCGTGGTCGGCGGCGTGAGCGCGCCGGCCACCTCGCGCGCGAGCCGGGCGATGTATTCCAACGATTACCGCATCGGCACCCGTTACGGCGTGCAAGCGGTGCGCGACGGCGACACCCAGATCGGCCTGAGCTTCGGCGCCGGCTACCGGCTGGCGCCGTTGGCCGACGACGGCATCAACCGGCCCGGCGCGGTGTTCCGCGGCGAGCTCAACCTGGGCCAACGGCTCAGCGACCGCGCGCGCTGGAGCCAACGCGTGCAGGTGGAAAGCGGCGGCGGCGACACCTTCGTCAAACAGTCGGTGCGGCTGGACGTGGACGTGTGGCGCAACTGGAAACTGGAAACCGACTTCGCCATCCGCCACGACAACAAGGGCGGCGGCGGCAGCGAGAGCGCCGAGAGTTCGATCGAGCTGATCCGGCGGTTCTGAGTCCGCCGGGTTCTCCGGCGGTGCGCGCGCGGCTCAGGCTCGGTAGAAATTCGATCCCGCCTTTATCGCGCAGCCCACCCGCCGTCATTCCGGCGAAAGCCGGAACCCATTTTGATTTGCTGTTATCGGTCAGAGCGAGCCGCTTCGCAGACGCGCCCGAAAGCCCGGCAACCCGCCGCTCCGACCGAGCGGATGTCGCCCGGATACCCTTAGTCGTGGTCCTCGCCCTCAGGCAACGACTCGGCGATGAACTCGCCCGCCCCTTGATCGAGCAACAACTGCGCGACTTCGATGCCCAAACACTCGGGCGCATCGCCGCGGCCTTCGCCGTGCGCACGGACCGCGCGTCCGTCGCTGGCCGAGCCGACCTGCCCGTCCAGGCGCAGATGTTCGCCGTCCAGGCGCGCGTACGCGGCCACCGGCACGTGGCAGCTGCCGTGCAGCGCGCGGTTCATCGCCCGCTCGGCTTCCACGCAGGTGCGGGTGTCGGCGTGATCGAGCGCGGCGCACAGCGCGCGCGTGGCCAGATCTTCGTCGCGGCATTCGATCGCGATCGCGCCTTGCGCCGGCGCCGGCAACCAATACGGCGATTGCAGGCGCGCGCGGATGCGCGCGTCCAGGCCCAGGCGCTGCAGGCCGGCGCAGGCCAGGATGATCGCGTCGTACTCGCCCGCATCGAGCCGCCCCAAACGGGTGTTGACGTTGCCGCGCAGATCGCGCAATTCCAGATCCGGGCGCAACGCGCGCAACTGCGCCTGGCGCCGCAGCGAGGACGTGCCCACGCGCGCGCCGGTGGGCAGCGCGTCGATGCCGTCGAAGGCGTTGCTGACGAAGGCGTCGGCGTAATCGGCGCGCTCCAGAATCGCCGGCAACGCGAAACCGGGTTCCAGTTCCATCGGCACGTCCTTGAGCGAATGCACCGCGCAATCGGCCTCGCCGCGCTGCATCGCCAGTTCCAGCTCTTTCAGGAACAGGCCCTTGCCGCCGATCGCCGCGAGCGAGCGGTCCAGCACCTCGTCGCCGCGGGTGCTCATCGGCACCAGTTCCACCGCCAACCCGGGATGCGCGGCGCGCAAACGGTCGGCGACGTGCTCGCTCTGCCACAGAGCGAGCGGGCTTTTACGGGTGGCGATGCGCAGGGTCTTCATGGCGGCATTATCGCCGGGCGGGGGGTGTCGGGACAAAGGCGGGGTAATTGGACTGCGTTTGCGGGAATAACGACCTGGAAGGATGGCGCTGAAGTCTCTGGATTCCCGCCTTCGCGGGAATGACGGTAGGTAGGTGCGCGGGTATCCGCTTTTTGCTCGTCATCCCCGCGCAGGCGGGGATCCAGGGCTTTTCAGGCGAGAACGTTTGAAGTCGCTGGATGTTCGGCTCCGCCGAAGTAAAGCGGAGCCCGCGTTCGCGGGAATGACGTTCTGGTGAGATGGCGCTGAAGGCTCTGGATTCCCGCCTTCGCGGGAATGACGGTAGTAGGGGACGCGGGCATCCGCTTTTGCTCGTCATCCCCGCGAACGCGGGGATCCAGGGCCTTTCGGGCGAGAACGCTTGAAGTCGCTGGATTCCCGCGTTTGCGGGAATGACGTTCTGGTGAGATGGCGCTGAAGGCTCTGGATGTTCGGCTCCGCCGAAGTAAAGCGGAGCCCGCCTTCGCGGGAATGACGGCAGGAAAGTCGCGACGCCCCTGCCCCCAACCCCAACGCATCAAAGATGCTTAAGCGTCTCGCGCAACGCCGCCACACAGCGGCGGCTGACTTCCAGCGGCTGTTTGCCGTGCCGCAACACCGCCTGCACATGGCCCTCGGCGTTGCGCTTGAGCTCGACGATTTCGTGGCGCGCCACCAGACAGTTGCGGTGGATGCGCACGAAGCGTTCGCCGAATTCGTCTTCCAGCGACTTCAACGATTCTTCGATCAGATCCTCGCCGCGCGCGTGATGCACGATCACGTACTTCTCTTCGGCGTGCAGGTAATGCACGTCCTCGATCGGAATCAGCCGCAGGCTGCCGCGCAGGCGCGCGCACAGGTGGCTGCGGACCTGGCCGGGCGCGGTCTGCGCGCCTTCTTCATGGCGTTCGCGGCCGGCGGCGAAGGTGCGCACGCGCTCCAGCGCGGCGTCCAGGCGCTCGGGACGCACCGGTTTGACCAGATAGTCGATCGCCTCGGCCTCGAACGCCGACAGCGCGTGCGCGTCGTAGGCGGTGCAGAACACCACCGCCGGACGCGGTTCGAACGCGGCCAGATGGCGCGCGGCCTCCAGTCCGTCGATCCCGGGCATGGCGATGTCCAGCAACACCAGATCCGGCCGATGCTCGGCGCAGGCATGCAGCGCATGCTGGCCGTCGACCGCCTCGGCGACGATTTCCACATCCGGCCGCAGCGCCAGCAAGCCGCGCAAGCGCTCGCGGGCCAACGGTTCGTCGTCAGCGATCACCACTCTCATGGCCAGCCTCGCCCCTTTCATCGGCTCTGCGCCTCCACCCCGGTCGGCACGTGCAGTTCGCACAGATAGTAGCCCCCGTCCCAGCCTGCGGTCATCCGCGCCGTAGGTCCATAGGCATATCGCAGGCGCTGGCCGATGCTGTGCTGGGCATGGCGGGCGCCGGCGCGGCTGTCGGACGGGGCCGGGGCGGGGTTGCGGATACGCAACAACAGGTGGTCGCTGAGCTGGGTCAGCTCGATTTCGATCTCGCCGCCGCCCTGCAGCCGCGAGATCCCGTGCAGCACCGCGTTCTCGACCAGGGGCTGCAGCACCAGCCGCGGCAGCGGCATCGGCCACGGCAGCGGCTCGCGCTTGCGCCAGATCACCCGCAGCCGCTCGCCCAGGCGCAGTTGCTCGATCGCCAGGTAGCGCTCGGCCAGCTCGACCTCCTCGGTCAGGCTGGAATCGCTCTTGGACGCACCCAGCGCGGCCCGGAACAGGTCCGACAGGTCCAGCACCGCGCGCTCGGCCACCACTGGGTCGCTGCGCACCAGCCCGGCGATGGTGTTCATGCTGTTGAAAAGGAAGTGCGGCTTGATCCGCGCCTGCAGCGCCTCGACCTCGGCGCGGGCGTTGGCCCGGACCTGGGCCTTCCAGCTGTCGTTGACGTAGAGGTAGCGCAGGACCACGCCGACGGCCAGGATCGCGATGGCGGCGGTGCCGAGCACGAAGCGCCAGAACGAGGTCCCGGCCGGGACCAGCCCGACCCCGGTGACGTTGTCGATGCTGTGGGTGACCGCGGCCACCGCCGCGGCGATCGCGGCCGCGGTGGCGGTGGCGATGAAGCCGCCCACCCCGGGCGGCAGCCGCGAGAGCTGTTTGCGCGAAACGCACAGCAGCACCGAGATCGCCAGCGCCAGCCACAGCGCGAAGGCGCTGGAAGAAACGAACCGGCCCAGATCCCAGCGGGTGCCGTCGGGCGCCAGCGCCAGCACGATCACGATCAGCTCGGCCATGCTCAGCATGATCACCAGCCGCGGCAGCCGGCACAGGTCCGGCAGCCAGGGCTCGTGCTCGGCCGGGTGCCCGGCCGAATGCCCGGCGGCGGGCGCGCCGGCCGGATGCGCGCCTGGATGCTTGCCGGTGTGCGGCTCGGCCATCGGCGCCGGGCTCAGCGCTTGTCGGCGAACCGTTGCGACATCCAATCGCCCAACGCGGCGATTTCCTCGGCGCAGACCTGATGGGCCATCGGATAGGCGTGCCAGTCGATCTTGAACCCCAGGGTGCGCAGGCGCGCAGCGGCCATTTCGCCGCCGCGGTAAGGCACCACCGGGTCGTGCTGGCCGTGGGCCATGAACAAGGGCTGGGTGTGGGCGACCGCGGTGGCTTCGCGCACCAGGCGGTCGGCCATCGGCAGATACGTGGACAGGGCGATCAGGCCGCCCAGGGCCTGCTTGCGCCGCAGCGCGGTGGCCAGGGTGACGGCGCCGCCCTGGGAAAACCCGGCCAGCAGCACCCGCTGCGGCGGGATGCCGCGTTCGCCTTCGCGCGCGATCAGGGCCTCGATCTGCTCCACCGACTCGTCCACCCCGGCCTCATCGGCGCGGTTGGCCAGGTCCTGGAAATCGCGGATGTCGTACCAGGCGCGCATGCGCAGGCCGTTGTTGATGGTCACCGCGCGCACCGGCGCATGCGGGAACACGAAGCGCAGCGCCGGCCAGTCCTTGCGCACCAGTTCCGGCACGATCGGCGAGAAATCGTTGCCGTCGGCGCCCAGGCCGTGCAGCCACAGCACGGTCCAGGTGGGGGCCGGGCCGGTTTCGTGGACGACGGCGTCGAGCAGTTCGGGCGATGCGGTAGAGGAGGTTTGCATGCGCCGCATTGTGGCGGTTCGGCGAGGGCCGCGCCAAGTTGGCGCGGGTTGGGTCGTTTTTTTGCGACGGCGTGCTTCGGTGGGAGGTTGAGGTCGTGGCTGCGCCGGAGGAGTGCCCGGGGCTGCCACGTTATTGCGGTGT
>NZ_JBAMDI010000197.1:0-14062 GCF_036961695.1 Pseudomonas sp. CGJS7
ATCGTGTACTTGGCTACCGCCACCTTCATCGCGCGCGCTCCAACGGCCGCAGCCAAAAGCTCAGGGTATGGTCGCGTTCGCCGCGGCCGACTTCGTTCCACGGCAACCGCGCCTGCAATTCCGGGCGATGGGTGTAGCCGCGTTTCTTCCAGAAATCCTCGTTGCCGCGATGGAACGCCGGCCGCCGCGGGTCGCTGGGTTCGCGCTCGACCGCACAGAACGTGGTCCAGCGGAAACCGCCCAGCGCGCGCGCATGCGCCTCGCGCGCGTCGAAAAAGCGATGGCCCACGCCGCGCCCGCGGTATTCGGGCAACAACACCGATTCGCCGCAATAAAACACGTGATCGATATCGACCAGATGGCCATCGAAGGCGGAGCGGAACTCGATCATTTCATCCGCCATCGGCAAGCCGGTCGACGCGCCCACCACCCTGTTGCCGTCGAAAGCCAGCACCGCGATGCTGCGCCACGAATCGCGGTAGGTGCGCAGATACTGCGACTCGTAGGCGGCGTCGCCTTCGTACAGATACGGCCAATCGCGGAACACCGCGATGCGCAGCGCCGCGATCGCCTCCAGATAAGGCGCGATCTCGGCGCCGACGAAGCTGCGGATCGTGGGTGCGGGTTTGCTCATGAGGCCATCTTAGACAGTGCGCCGGCCGCCGCCGTGCCGGACGGCGCGCCTTGGCTATGCGGGAACCGACGATCCGTCGCGGCCCGGCTATCTTCCAACGCCGCCGGCTCCGGCGCCATCGGGGGAAACCCCGAACCGCGACCGCCGCCCGGAAGCCGAAAAACCAGGGCGGCGGGCCTCCACCCGCCGCCCTCGCGCCGTCCGGTCGGTCGGTCGATCAGACCGCCGCGTCGTCGCCGGAATCGCGCGCCACCGTCGCCGTCGGCCGCGCCCGCGCGGTCTCGCGCTTGGGCGCGCCGCCGCCGAGCTGGTACCAATCGACCTTGCGGGTCACCACCATGATCGTCGCCAGGATGATGAACAACAGTCCCGCGCCCAGCACCAAGGCGTTGTCTTCGGAGATCAGCAACCCGTACAGCGCGCCGTACAAGGTCACCAGCATCGCGCCGAAGCCCAGGGCGCGGGCCAACCCGCCCAGCACCGCGCTGAGATAGAACACCAGCAGGCCGATGCAGGCGATGCTCGCGATCAAGTACGACAGGCCGAAGTCCATGTGCTCGCTCAAGCTCACCAGCAGCAGGAAGAAGATCGCCAGGGCCAGGCCGACCAGGCCGTACTGGATCGGGTGGATGCGCAATTGCTTGATCAGCTCGAACATGAAGAAGCCCACGAACGTCAGCAGCACGAACAACAGCCCGTACTTGGTCGCGCGATCGGCCTGCGAGTAGACGTTGACCGGATCCTTCAAGGTGATCTGCACCGCGTTGACGTCGCTGCCGACGCCTTCGGCCGCGGCGTCGCCGCCGACCACCATCACCGTCGGCAGCACCGAACCGGCCAGGTACTGGCGCTGGGCGTTGGTGGCGACCGAGGACACCCGCCAATCGGCGCGGAAACCCTTGTCGGTGATGTTGTCCGAACTCGGCGGGAAGCTGCCGCTGTAGTTGGGATGCGGCCAGGCCGAACGCAGCGAGAAGCGGTTGTCCTTGCCCAGCGGCACCAGCGCCAGCGATTCGGTGCCGCCGAGGACGAAGTCCAGATCGCTTTGCAGGCGCAAAGTGGTGCCCGGCGCCGGCGCGCTCAGACGCGCATGGATGCCGTTACCGTCGCGCGCGCCCATGCCGTCTTCGATCGCCGCTTCCGCGCCGTCCAGGCGCAGTTTCGGATCGCGCAGCCCGCGCACGTCGGCGAAGGCATAGCTGAGCCAGGGCTTGCCGATGGTGCGGGTGATGCCGGCCACCGTGGTGCCCGGTTCGGCGACTGGATTGAGCGGGATATTGGCGGCGAAATCGGCCTTGGCCTTGCCGGTCCATTCGTACACCAGCACCTTGTACAGGCCCAGTGCGCGCACCTTCGGCGCCACGTCGCCCTCCACCGCCAGCTTGTTCGGGAAATAGGTCCAGCGTCCCTGCTCGCGGTGCACCACGTGCTTGACCGTGCCCTTGTCGTCCTTTTCCTCGCTGACCCAGGTGTCCTCGTACGGCACCACCAGCGCCGGCCCGGAGAACGCCTGCGCGCCGGCGTAGCTGCGCGCCACCGTCGACACCGCTTGCGCGCGGTACATCTGCCGGTCGCTGATGATCCCGCCGATCATCAGCAACGGAATCAATATCGCCAGGGTCATCCCCAGCACCAGCATCATTTTCAACCAAACCCGCATGTCCTTGCTCCCGCTTCCAGAGGTGGACGACAGGTTGAAGGCGTCGTGCGGGGAGACAATGGCTCGGGGGTGTGGCTTGGGTGAAGCGGTGGTGAAGCGGTGGGTGGCGATGGGCGGCTCGCTTCGAATGGTGGCGGCGGCATCCGCGATCCCATCGTCGTTCCAGCGAAGGCCGAAACCCACACCACCGTCATTCCGGCGAAAGCCGGAATCCATTTTGATCTTGCTGTTGCTTGCGGCTCCGGACGGCAACAACAAAAGCAACGTCAAAATGGATTCCGGCTTTCGCCGGAATGACGGGTTTTAGAATGACGCGGCGAAAGCAGGAGTGACGGCTTTTAGAATGGCGTGGCGACCGCGACAACCTGGCGATGCCGAGAACCCCACACACCGTCATTCCGGCGAAAGCCGGAATGACGGTGGGGAGGTTTCGACGGCGGGGAAGTTCTGACCGCGAGGAGACTTTGACGGCGGGGAGGTGTTGTCGCGGCCGATCGAAGCAACGACGCGACCCGCATCGGCGAATCGACGACCGCGACGAAGCGATCGCGAACCCGAACACTTCCGCTACACCGAAGGCACCGACAAACTCGCCCGCGCCCCGCCCTCCTCGCGATTGACCAACGCCGCGTCGCCGCCATGCAAAGCCGCGACTTCGGCGACGAAGCACAAGCCCAAGCCGCTGCTGCGGCTGCCGCCGGCCGGACGCGGCAACGAGTAGAACCGCTCGAACACCCGGCTCACCGCGTAATCCGGCACGCCAGGCCCGCGATCGCTGACTTCGATCCGCTGCACATCGCCGTCGCGACGCAAACGCAACACGATCTCCGCGCCGTGCGGAGAAAAATCGGCGGCGTTGTCGATCAGGTTGATCAGCGCCTGCCGCAACAAGAACGCATCGCCGCTCACCGGCGGCAGGTTCGGCTCCAGATCCAGCAGCAGCCGGGCGCCGGCCCGGTTCAAGCGCTGCGCGCATTGCTCGGCCGCTTCCTGGGCGATCGCCGCCAATGCCACAGGCTCGGGACGCTCCAGGCTCTGCCGATGCTCCACCGCCGCCAGCGCCAGCAGTTTGTCGATCATTTGCGCCAGCCGCTCGGCCTGGCCGCGGATGCTGCCGGCGAAGCGCGCGCGGTCGGCATCGGACATGCCGGCTTCGCCCGGCGGCGACTCCAGCAGTTCGGCGCTGCCGCGGATCGCCGCCAGCGGGCTCTTCATTTCGTGGGTCAGGGTGTGCACGTACTGTTCGACGTACTGCTTGCCTTCCAGGCGCGTGCGCATGGTTTCCAAGGCGCGGCCGAGTTCGCCGAATTCGCCGGCCGCGTCCGGCGGCGAGGCGCGCGCACCGGCGGTGACCGCATGCGCATAGCGACGCAACAAGCCGATCTGCCGCGACAGCCACCACGACACGCCGACGCCGATCAGCAAGGCCACGCCCATCAGCACGAAACCCCAGCGCGTCACCACGCCCTGACTGCGGGCGATGAACGGCGCGATCGCGCGATTGGGCTTGGCCACGCTGAGCGCGCCGACGATGCGGCCGTCGTCGTCGCGGATCGGCGCGGCCACGTGCATCACCGTGTCGTCCGGATCGCCGCCTTCGCCCGGGCTGGAACGCGCGCCGTAGCGCCCGCGCAAGGTCAGGTACACGTCGTTCCAGCGCGAATAGTCCTTGCCCACGTCCTGGCCGCCGCTGTCGAACACGACGATGCCGCGCGCATCGGTGATGTAGACCCGATAGCTCGCCGAGCGTTTGCGGAACCCCCAGATCGCCGCGCCCACGTCGCGCCCGGCCAGCGCGCGCACGCGCTTGGCGAAATCGCCCTGGTCGATGCGGCCGGCGAGAAAATCGTCGGCGGCCAACTCGGCCAGGATGTTGGCGGTGTCGACCAGGGTGTCTTCCATCGCCTGGCGCACGCCGGGCTTGACCTCGGCCACGAACACCCGCGCCAGCAAGGTCGCCGCCAGCGCGACGATCAGGAAGTAACCGAGAAAAATCCGCAGGCCGATGCGCATGCGCGGCTCAGTCGTGTTCCAGCGAGTAACCCAGGCCGCGATGAGTGCGGATCGGATCGCTGTCGGCGGCGACCTCGCGCAGCTTCGCGCGCAAGGTCTTGATGTGGGTGTCGACGGTGCGGTCGCCGCTGTCGAGCGCGTCGCCCCAGACCCGGTCCATCAGCTGCGCGCGCGACAGCACCGCGCCGGGGCGCTGCAACAGCGCGGCCAGCAAACCGTATTCGTAGCGGGTCAGGTCCAGGGCCTGGCCGCGGTAGCGGATGCGCTTGCCCTCGGTGTCGTGGACGAAGCCGGTCTCCGGTTCGGGCGCGGCGTTGCCGGCGCCGACCCGGCGCAGCACCACGCGCACCCGCGTGGCCAGTTCGCGCGGCGAGAACGGTTTGGTCACGTAATCGTCGGCGCCGATCTCCAGGCCGAGGATGCGGTCGGCTTCGGCGTTTTGCGCGGTCAGGAAGATCACCGGCAAGTCGCGCCCGCGGCGCAGTTCGCGGCACAGGGCGAAGCCGCCGATGTCGGGCAGGCCGATATCGAGCACGGCCAGATCGAAGGCGCTGCGCTGGGCCTCGCGCAGCGCCTCGCCGCCGGTCAGGCAATGCACCGCCTCGAACCCTTCGGCGCGCAATGCGTACAGCACGGTGTCGGCGATGGCGGATTCGTCTTCTACCAGGAGGATGCGCATTGGGACGGGAATCGGGATTAGGGATAGGGGATGGGGATGGGCAAAGCGGTTCCGCGGCCATTATGGGGCAGCTTCGGCCACCGCGAATTTTCCCGGGTTTCCGGAAATCGGCGCCATGGCCCGCATAATGGCGCCTGCACGGGCCGCTGTAGCGAATCCCGAATCCCCCATCCCGAATCCCGGCCGCCAATGAATTACCGCCACGCCTTCCATGCCGGCAACCACGCCGATGTGCTCAAACACGTCGCCGTGCTGGCCTTGTGCGACGCGCTGACCGCCAAGCCGGCGCCGCTGTTCGCGCTCGATACCCATGCCGGGCGCGGCCTGTACCCGCTGGACGGCAACTCGGCGCTGCGCACCGGCGAGGCCGAGGGCGGCATCGGCCGCTTGCTGGCCGAAGCGCCCAAGCAGCCGGCGATCACCCGCTATCTGGCCGCGGTCCGCGCCTGCCGGGCCGAACACGGCGCCTCGGCCTACCCCGGCTCGCCCTGGCTGCTGGCGCATGCCTTGCGCGAGGACGACCGCATCGCCGCCTGCGAACTGCAGCCGGAAGAAGCGGCCCAGCTCAAGCACAACTTCGCCCGTGATCCGCGCATGGCCGTGCACGAGCGCGACGGCTACGCGGCGATGAAGGCGTTGTTGCCGCCGAAACTGGGCGCGCAACGCTTCAATCGCGGCCTGGTGTTGATCGACCCGCCGTTCGAGGCGCAGTTGCAGGAATTCGACACCGCGCTCGGCGCGCTGCGCGACGCCCTGACCCGCTGGCCGCAAGGCACCTACGCGTTCTGGTATCCGATCAAGCGCCGGCGCGCGCTGCAGCCGTTCTATCGCCGCGCCGCGACCCTGCCGGCCAAGTCGATCCTGACCGCCGAACTGCTGGTCCGCGCCGACGACTCGCCGCTGCGCATGAACGGCAGCGGCTTGCTGCTGCTCAATCCGCCCTGGCAGTTCGACCAGACCCTGGGCGCGGCCTTGCCGGTGCTGGCGCGCACACTCGGCGAAACCGCCGATGCGGCCGCCGGCATCCAGTGGCTCAAACAGGCCGACTGAGCGCGTCGCGGCCGCTCAGCCGGGCCACGGCACCGGCCGGCGCATCGCCACCAGATCGTAGCCCGGGGCGAATCCGTCGGCTTGCTCGCGGGTGGTCGTAAAGCCGTGGCGGGCGTAGAAATCGCGGCTGAAGGTCGAGGTTTCGATCACCACCGCGGTATACGCCGGATCGGCGTCGATCCGGTTCAAGCGCTCGCTGAGCAAACGCTCGCCCAAGCCGCGCCGGTGCAGATCGCGGCGGACCATGCCCCAGCACAGCACCGCCACATCGGCGTTCGAATCGGGGCCGTCGCCGGGATCGGGCCGCGCGGTGGCGTAACCGCCGCAGGCGACCACGCCCTCGCCGTCCAGTTCCAGCACCCAGTAATCCTCGATGTTGTCGAGCGTGTCGATGAAGTCGGCGCGTTCGATCTCGGCGAAGTACTCCGGCACGTTGCTGGTGAACAAGGCCAGGCAGGCCTCGCGATCGGCGGGCGTATAGGCGCGTAAACGCATCGGTGGCGATCCAGAAACCGGCAATACGAAATCATCGCCGGTTTTCGCCGCGCTCGAAACCGGCGCAGTCCGGTAATGCCGATGCGGCGGCATCGGCACACATAGACACATCTTGGCGCCGCGCGGGCCGGGCTAACGCGGACTCAGTAGCAGTCCCAGTGATACGACACCCGGCTGAAATCGGCGCGGGCCAGATCCTCGGGATCGATGAAGAAATTGGCGATGCCCGAATCGCCCCACATCATCGCGTCGTCGCTGTCGAGCTGGAACAGCAGCATCCGTTTGTCCGAGGCGTCGCGCGGATCGCTCTGGGTGAAGTCCGGGTAGCCGCCGAGCTTGTGGCCGGTGCGTTCCAGGTAATCGGCGAGTTCGTCGTTCAAGGCCTCGTCGCTGGTGCGGTCGTCGGGGTGTTCGCTGGAATAGCGCTCGACCAGGTCGTGCACGCTGCCGCCCAACACCTTGTCCAGCCCCGCGTCGTTGAGGCCGATGCTCTCGTGATCGGCGCTGAAACGCATGCGCCGCGGTTTGTCCGGGTCGAACGGCAACGAATCCTTGCCGGCGCTGGCCGGCGGCGGCGCCAACGCGGGCGCGGAGGCGTCGGGCCAATACACCACGCGAAAGCCGGTCTGTTGCGCCAAGGCCTGCATGCGGTCGGCGCCGTGCGCCTGATCCAACGCGGCGCCGTAGTAGTCGTCGCCGGAGACGAAAAACTGCAGCAGGCCGCGTTCGGGATAGCCCTGCATCTTCGGCGGCTCGGCCCAGTTGATCTGCGCCAGCAGGAACATCGGCTGGCCCTTGGCGTCGCGCGGGTAGTCGCGGCCGGCGGCCCAATAGGCGCGGCCGCCGACCTTGCTGAGCTTCACGTCGTCGGCCTTGAGCGGCTCCAATACGATCCGCGCCACCGCACGCTCGCTGCGTTGCAGCGCATCGGCGGCCGGCGCGAGTATCGCCTTGGCCTTGGCGTTTTCGTCCTGCTTGGCGCAGGTCCCGGACTTTTCGGCCGGTTCGGCGGTATCGACCGGATCCTTCGCCGCAGTCGGCTGGATATGAGCCTCGGCCTTGCGATAAACCAGATACCCCACCCCGCCCACCACCGCCGCACCGGCGGCGACGATCGCCACCGACAACAACACCGCCTTGCCCGTCTTCATCGTCCGTCGTCCTGTCGCTCGCGCCGATTCGTCCCGGCTCGGATTATGGCCAAGAAAAAGCCGGAACGGCCAACGCCGTCCCGGCTTTCGATTCGCTCATGCCGGCCCGCGACGGGCCGTGCCGCGACTGCGCTCAGTCGCCGGTCTTCGCGTCCGGCTCGAAGAAGCTCCAGCGCACTTCCGGGAACGCCTGCTTCATCGCCCGCTCGACCGCGTTGATCTGATCGGTCAGCAGGGCGACGCTGTTTTCCTCGCGCATCTGCGCCTGCACCGAGACCATCACTTCATTGCCCAGTTGCAGGGTGATCACGCTGATCACCTTGGAGATTTCCGGGCGCGCGTCGAGGAAGGCGCGGATCTGCTGCTGGCGCTGCGGGTCCACGCTCTGGCCGATCAGCATCGCCTTGACTTCGATCGCCACGAACACCGCCACGATGATCAACAGCGCGCCGATGCTGATGGTGCCGATGGCGTCCCACATCGGGTTGCCGGTGAACACCGCCAGCAAGATCGCGCCGAGCGCCAGCACCAGGCCGAGCAGCGCCGCCAGGTCTTCGCCGAAAATCACCACCAGTTCGGCCTGGCGGCTTTCGCGGAACCACTGCCACAGCGAGCGTTGACCGCGCGCCTTGGCCACTTCCTGCAGGCACGCGCGCATCGACACCCACTCGGCGCAGATGCCGAACGCGAGCACGCCGGCCGCCCACCACCACTGCTTCAGCGGCTCGGGATGCTGCAGTTTGTGGATGCCCTCGTACAGCGAGAACATGCCGCCGACGGTGAACAACATCACCGCGACCAGGAACGACCAGAAGTAGATCGCCTTGCCGTAACCCAGCGGATAGTCGGGCGACGGCGGACGCTTGGATTGCTTCAACCCCAGCAGCAACAGGCCCTGGTTGCCGCAGTCGGCCAGCGAGTGCACGGTCTCGGCCAGCATCGCGCTGGAACCGGTGAAAAACGCGGCCACGCCCTTGGCCACCGCGATCGCGAAATTAGCGCCAAGTGCGAACAAAATCGCGCGGGTCGAATCGCCACCACCTGCCATGCCGTACTGCTCCTTCGGGTCGAGCGCCGGAGTCTAGCATTGCCGATGCTGGCGGTTGAGGGTCGGCGATCGCCGCCGCGAAGGCGGCGCTCGCCGACGCTGTCGCGCGCCGCATGCGCCTGTCCCGCTCGCCTCGGCAACGATGGACGCAAGCTCGAAATCGGCAGGGTCGGCAGCGAGCGAGCGAGTGCACGCGCGACGGTCGCCGACGCAGACCGCGTGCGACCTGTCCGCAGTCGCGGCGACTCGCCGCATTACCGAAGTGGCTCGAAGTCGAACCAGATGCCCGGCGGCCACCGGCGAGACCGGACTCGCCGCTCGCCGAACGTGGGTCGCGCCGACGACCTCGGTTCCCCCGAGCCGGGCCGGCCGCCCCCGGCTGGGGCCGGCGGCCGGCGGCCGGCGGCACTGGCAAAGTGCTCGGGCCCTAGGCATTGTCAAGCCGTATTCACACAGCCATCATGCGATCCATCCGCACTTTTCGCGTCGAGTACGTCATAAAACGCCGCATCCGTGGCGCAGGTCCCACCCTTCATCCTGCGCAACGCACGTTCAGGCTGTTCAGCGCCGCCGGTCGGACCGGGACGCACCCATCACGAAGATGAAGGGCCAAATTCGTCACAATGTGCCACTATCCGACCCATGGCCACGCGTGAACGCTTACCGCCCTGGCATGAACGCCAGCGTCTCCCGAACGGGCGCGAAGTACTGATCCGTCCGGTCAGACCCGAGGACGCCGAGCCCCTGCGGGCCGGATTCGCCCTGCTCCAGCCCGATGAGGTCCGCCAGCGCTTTTTGTATGCGCTCAAGGAACTCACCCCGGAGATGGCCGAACGCTTCACCCGCATCGACCCGCGCACCGAGTTCGCCCTGGTCGCCGCCGAGCCCTTGCCGCCCGGCGAAGCGCTGGTCGGCGCAGTCGCCCGGGTGGCGCTGGACGAGCGCACCCAGAACGCCGAATTCGCGATCCTGGTCAGCCGCTACATCGCCAACATGGGCCTGGGCCGTTATCTGATGACCCGGCTGGTGAAGTGGGCGCGCGGCAAGAAGGTGCATCGTTTGTACGGCGACGTGTTCGAACACAACACGCCGATGCTGTCGCTGGCGCAGTCGCTGGGCTTCGAACGCGAGTTCCAGCAGGACGCGCCGGGCCTGATCCGGGTGTCGATGGATTTGCGCAGCAAGGCTGCGCGGGCGATCGGCGAGGATCCGGCGCCGGCCAAGAGCGAGAGCTGATCGGGTTGTAGCGTCGGGCTCATCGCATCGGTTCGCGCCGCAAAGACCGGACGAGGCACCGATCCCCGTTTCTCCCGTGCGCACCGGTGGTGCCGGTGCGATCTGCGTTCGCCGCGCTCGCGAGCGTTCAGCCGCTTGCATTGGCGGGCTTCGGCCTCCATTTGAAACCTCGACACTGGCCGCGCCGACAGATGCCGGGTCGGAGCGTGCGGTCGTTCTTGCCCGCCGTTGCGCGGCAGAGAGCCGGCGCAGCGCAGATGCTTCGCCGACCAAACGGCTCTGCCTTGGCCGACGAGAGCGAAATCAAAATGGATTCCGGCTTTCGCCGGAATGACGGTGGATGCGCTTTCGCCGGAATGACCGTGGACGAGCTTTCGCCGGAATGACGGTGGACGGACTTTCGCTGCAATGACGGTGGACAAGCCGGCTTTCGCCGCAGCGACGGTTGAGAAGCCCAGGTTCGCCGCTATGACGATCGACAAACCGCTCGGTTTCGTCGACACCGCCCCATCGATCGCGGACCGATCCCGTCCGCGATAGCGCGCCACCATCCGCGCCCGCCCAGCGCAAGCACAAACCGCGCAAACCCCGCGCGACGTATCCCTTTACACTAGCCGACCTCTATGCCCCCGACCTCAGAATCCCCGGCGTCCCGCTCCCGGGCTTCCAACTCCCCGGCTTCCAACCTCATGTCCCTGCTGCCTAAAACCGGCCAGCAGCGCGCCTGGTGGCGCGCGCCGGCCTCGCCGTCCGCATTGGCCTGGGCCATCGCCCGCGCCGCCGGCGAACACGACGGCCCGCTGCTGGCGGTCGCCCGCGACAACCACGGCGCCCATCAGCTCGAATCGGACCTGCGCACCCTGCTCGGCGAAGACGGCGCGATCGACGGCGCGCTGCCGGTGTTGCCGTTTCCCGACTGGGAAACCCTGCCCTACGACTTGTTCAGTCCGCACCCGGACATCGTCTCCCAGCGTCTGGCCGCGCTGCATCGCCTGCCCACGCTCAAGCGCGGGATCGTGGTGGTGCCGGTGCAGACGCTGCTGCAACGGCTGGCGCCGCTGCGCCATGTGGTCGGCGGCAGTTTCGACGTGCGCGTGGGCCAGAGGCTGGATCTGGACAGCGAAAAACGCCGGCTCGAATCGGCCGGCTACCGGCACGTGCCGCAGGTGCTCGACCCGGGCGATTTCGCCGTGCGCGGCGGCCTGCTCGACGTCTACCCGATGGGCGCCGACACGCCGTTCCGGGTCGAGTTGCTCGACGACGAAATCGAAACCATCCGCGCGTTCGATCCCGAATCGCAACGCTCGCTCGACAAGATCCAACGCGTGCACCTGCTGCCCGGCCGCGAGGTGCCGCTGGACGACGCTTCGCTCAAGCGCGCGCTGGACGCGCTGCGCGAGCGCTTCGATCTGGATACCCGGCGCAGCGCGCTGTACCAGGACCTCAAGGCCGGCCTGGCGCCGTCGGGCATCGAGTACTACCTGCCGCTGTTCTTCGAACAAACCGCGACCTTGTTCGATTACCTCGGCGGCAAAGCCCTGCCGGTGATCGCCGACGGCGCGCTGGAAGCGGCCGACCAGTTCTGGAGCCACACCGGCGAGCGCTTTGAGCAACGCCGCCACGATCTGGAACGCCCGCTGCTGCCGCCCGACGCGCTGTACCTCACCCCGGTGGGTCTGCGCGAAACCCTCAACCGAGCGCCGCGCATCGAACTGTGCGGCAAACAACACCCGCAACGCGCCAAGGCGCTGGCGCTCGGCGATCAACCCGCGCCGACGCTGCCGGTGGCCGCGCGCGACGCCGCGCCGGCCGAGGCGCTCAAGTCGTTCCTGGCCAGCTACCCCGGCCGGGTGCTGATCGCCTCCGATACCGCCGGCCGCCGCGAAGCCTTGCTGGAAGTGCTGCAGGCCGCCGCGCTCAAGCCCGAAGTCGTGGCCGGCTGGAGCGCGTTCCGCGACGGCG
Source organism: Pseudomonas sp. CGJS7 (assembly GCF_036961695.1). Lineage (NCBI taxonomy): Bacteria > Pseudomonadati > Pseudomonadota > Gammaproteobacteria > Pseudomonadales > Pseudomonadaceae > Pseudomonas > Pseudomonas sp. CGJS7. Next base: position 11,929 of record NZ_JBAMDI010000197.1, read on the forward strand.
CCAGCCGCTTCGCCATCGCGGTCGCGCCGCTGGACGACGGTTTCGCGGTGAGCGAGCCGGCGATCGCGGTGCTGACCGAGCGGCAACTGTTCCCCGAACGCGCCGCGCAACCGCGTCGGCGCAAGCGCGCCGGACGCGAGCCCGAGGCGATCATCCGCGACCTGGGCGAGTTGTCCGAAGGCGCGCCGATCGTGCACGAGGATCACGGCGTCGGCCGTTACCGCGGCCTGATCGTGCTGGAAGCCGGCGGCCAGCCCGGCGAATACCTGGAAATCGAATACGCCAAGGGCGATCGGCTGTATGTGCCGGTCGCGCAGTTGCATCTGATCAGCCGCTACTCCGGCGCCTCGGTGGAAACCGCGCCGTTGCATTCGCTGGGCGGCGAGCAATGGACCAAGGCCAAGCGCAAGGCCGCCGAGAAAGTCCGCGACGTGGCCGCCGAACTGCTGGAAATCCAGGCCAAGCGCCAGGCCCGCGCGGGTCTGGCGCTGGACGTGGACCGCTCGATGTACGAACCGTTCGCGGCCGGCTTCCCGTTCGAGGAAACCCCGGACCAGCATTCCTCGATCGAAGCGGTGATCCGCGATCTGAGCAGCAGCCAGCCGATGGACCGGGTGGTCTGCGGCGACGTCGGCTTCGGCAAGACCGAAGTCGCGGTGCGCGCAGCCTTCGTCGCCGCCACCGCCGGCAAGCAGGTCGCGGTGCTGGTGCCGACCACGTTGTTGGCCGAGCAGCACTACCGCAATTTCCGCGACCGTTTCGCCGATTGGCCGCTCAAGGTCGAAGTGCTGTCGCGCTTCAAGACCAGCAAGGAGATCAAGGCCGAACTGGAGAAACTCACCGCGGGCACCATCGACGTGGTGGTCGGCACCCACCGGCTGTTGCAGAACGATGTGCGCTTCAAGGATTTGGGCCTGGTCATCGTCGACGAAGAACAGCGTTTCGGCGTGCGCCAGAAGGAAGCGCTGAAGGCGCTGCGCGCCAACGTGCACTTGCTGACCCTGACCGCCACGCCGATTCCGCGCACGCTCAACATGGCCATGGCCGGCTTGCGCGATCTGAGCATCATCGCCACCCCGCCCGCGCACCGGCTGGCGGTGCAGACCTTCGTGGTGCCGTGGGACGACATGCAATTGCGCGAGGCGTTCCAGCGCGAGTTGTCGCGCGGCGGCCAGGTGTATTTCCTGCATAACGATGTCGAAAGCATCGGCCGGATGAAGCGCCAACTGGAAGAGCTGGTGCCCGAGGCGCGCATCGGCGTCGCCCACGGCCAGATGGCCGAGCGCGAGCTGGAAAGCGTGATGCTCGACTTCCACAAGCAGCGCTTCAACGTGCTGCTGTGCACGACCATCATCGAGTCGGGCATCGACATTCCCAACGCCAACACCATCATCATGAACCGCGCCGACAAGTTCGGTCTGGCTCAGTTGCATCAGCTGCGCGGCCGGGTCGGCCGTTCGCACCATCGCGCCTACGCTTATCTGGTGGTGCCGGACAAGCGCTCGATCACCTCCGACGCGCAAAAGCGCCTGGAAGCGATCGCCTCGATGGACGAACTCGGCGCCGGCTTCACCCTGGCCACCCACGACCTGGAAATCCGCGGCGCCGGCGAGTTGCTCGGCGAGGATCAGAGCGGGCAGATGGCCGAGGTCGGTTTCAGCCTCTACACCGAGTTGCTGGAACGCGCGGTGCGCTCGATCCGTCAAGGCAAGCTGCCCGACGTGGATTCCACCGACGCGCGCGGCGCTGAAGTCGAACTGCACATTCCGGCGTTGATTCCCGAGGATTACCTGCCCGACGTGCACACCCGCCTGACCCTGTACAAGCGCGTCAGCGGCGCGCGCGGCACGGAGGAACTGCGCGAGCTGCAGGTCGAGATGATCGACCGCTTCGGCCTGTTGCCCGATGCGGCCAAGCATTTGTTCGCGGTGGCCGAGCTCAAACTCGCCGCGACCGAACTGGGCATCCGCAAGCTCGATCTCGGCGAGAAGGGCGGCCGTCTGCAATTCGTAGAGCGGCCGAACGTGGACCCGATGTCGATCATCAAGATGATCCAGGGACAGCCCAAGCTGTATCAGATGGACGGGCCGGACAAGCTCAAGATCAAGCTCGATCTGCCGGATGCGCCGGCGCG
>NZ_JBAMDI010000198.1:0-14031 GCF_036961695.1 Pseudomonas sp. CGJS7
TCGATGCGGTGCTGCACCGCGGCCGTTCGCTCAAGGCCGAACTCGCCGCGGCCTTGCCCGCGCTGGCCGATCCGCGCGATCGCGCCCTGGTCGAAGCGATTTGTTTCGCGGTGCTGCGTCAGCCGCTGCGCTTCGAAGCGGCGTTGACCGCCTGGATGCCGCGCCCGCCGGGCAAGCGCGACGGCGAATTGCGCGCCTTGCTGTATGTCGGCCTGGCCCAGCTCGATCCGCTGCAACTGCCGGCGCATGCCGCGCTGGATGCGACGGTGGAAGCGGTGCGCCTGCTCGGCCATCCGCACCAGGCCGGATTGGTCAACGCCCTGCTGCGCCGCGCCCAGCGCGACGGCCTGCCGGCGGTGGACCCGCGCCATTCGCATTGGCCCAGTTGGCTGCGCGGGCAACTGCGCAAGGACTGGCCCGAACACTACGAGGCGATTGTCGCCCACAGCGCCACGCCGCCGCCGATGTGGCTGCGGGTCAACCGCGCGCGGATCGGCCGTGAGGAGTATCTGGCCGCGCTGAGCGCCGCAGGCATCGAAGCCTTCGCGCCGGCCGCGCCGGCGGAGGCGCTGCGTTTGGACACGCCGCTGGCGGTGGCCGCGTTGCCCGGATTCGCCGAGGGCGAAGTCTCGGTACAGGACTTGTCCGCGCAACGCGTCGCCGACGCATTGGCGCCGGCGCGCGGCGCGCGCGTGCTCGATGCCTGCGCCGCCCCGGGCGGCAAGAGCGCGCATTTGCTCGAACGCGACCCGAGCCTGCGCCTGACCGCGCTGGATATCGACGCCGCGCGCCTGCAGCGGGTGCGCGCGACCCTGCAGCGCGCCGGCTTCGACGGCCAAGCGGATCTGCACGCCGCCGACGCGGCCGAGCTGGACGCCTGGTGGGACGGCGAGCCCTTCGATGCGGTGCTGCTGGACGCGCCGTGTTCGGCCACCGGCATCGTCCGTCGCCAGCCCGACGTGGTGCTGCACCGGCGCGAATCCGACATCGCCGCGCTGACAACGCTGCAGGCCCGGCTGTTGGACGCGCTGTGGCGGACGCTGGCCCCGGGCGGGGTGCTGCTGTATGCGACCTGTTCGATCCTGCGCGCGGAAAACGACGCACAGATCCGCGCGTTCCTGGCCCGCACCGCCGACGCGCGGGTCGAGCCGCTGGACGCCGGATACGGCCACGATTGCCAGGTCGGTCGCCAGAACTTGCCCGGCGAGGGCGGCGGCGACGGTTTCTTCTACGCGCGCCTGCGCCGGATCGCTTGATCCGGCCGATTGTCGCTGCCCGGCCCGGCGAGCCGGGCGCCCGCTGCGCCCATGCGGTGGTTTTCCCCTCTGCATGCGCTCGAACCGGCTGAGTATCATTTCGCCCATGTTCACTCGCGCCTCGCCCGCTCGCCTGCCGCTCCCGGATCGCCGCCGGGCCGCTGGCGCGCCGGCGCCGCAAACCCCGGCCCGCCGGACGATCGCGTCGGCGTTTGCGGTCTCGCCGCTGGCGGCCGCGTGGGCAGAGCGGGCATCCTGGGGTTCGGCGCCCGGGAGGCGGGCGGCGCAGTCCGGTTCAGGGCGCGGCGGCGATGCTGTCCGACCCGACCGGCGCGCGATGTCCGTTCGCGCCGCCATTCGCCGAACATGAACACGATCGCCGGTTTTCGACCTCAGACCGATTGAAGATTCCGATCCGACTCGTGCCCCATCCCACCGCCAAGGTATCCATGTCCGGTTCGTTCTTCGCCGTTCCCGCCGCGTACCAAGGCGAGCCGCCGCGCCAGCGGCATGCCCGCCGGGTCCTGGAAATCGGCTTGTTCTGTTTGCCGGCGCTGTTGATTTCCACGCCCTGGGGGCTCAATCCGTTCACCGCGTTCGCGCTGATCGCCCTGGCGATGACGCCTGGGCGGATCGCGCAGGCGTGGCGGGAGATCGGCGGCGAGCTGCGCTGGTTGCTGGCGATGGTTGCGCTGGTCGCGGTGGTGGTGCTGTTCTCCAGGTTTTATTTCGAGGTGCGCTGGCGCGAGGTCGACAGCCGCCTGCGTTTGCTGACGCTGCCGTTGTTCGCGCTGATGGTCTACGCCTACCGGCCGTCGCGGCGCTGGCTGTGGGCCGGCGCGCTGGTGGGGCTGGCCGGCGCGTTCGCCGCGGCGCTGTATCAGGTCGGCGTCGGGGTGGAGCGGGCGTTCGGCTGGACCGCCAACGCCATCGTGTTCGCCAACGCCTTGATCGCGTTGATCGTGGTGGCGGTGTTCACCCGCCCGCCCGGGGAATTGCTGTGGACCACCCTGGCGTGCGGGCTCGGCGTGGCCGCGATCGGCTTGAGCGGCAGCCGCGGGGTCTGGCCGGGGCTGGCGATCGTGTTGCTGGTCGGCTTGGCGGTCAGCGGCGGACGCGCGCGCAAATTGTCGTGGACGGTGCTGGCGGCGTTGGCGATCGGGCTGGTGGTGAGCTGGTGGGTGAGCCCGTTGGCGCAACACATGCGCATCCAGGAACTGGTCTCGGACATGGGCCGGGTGCAGCAGGGCAACGACCACGAGTCCTCGCTGGGCGCGCGCATGACCTTGCTGGAACTGGCCGGCGAAACGTTCGTCGCCCACCCGGTCACCGGCGTCGGCATCGGCAGCTTCGAACAAGTGGTGCGGGCCACGCCGCAATGCGCGCCGCCGGCGCCGCGGATCGGTTTCTGCCGGCTCGCCCACGCCCACAGCGACGTGTTCGAATGGGCCGCGACCATGGGCGTGCCGGGGCTGATCGCGATCCTGGGCATCTACCTGGTGCCGCTGGCGTTGTTCGCGCGGCGACTGCGCGCGGTGACCGGCAGCGTTTCGCGCAGCACCGCCCTGGCCGGATTGGTGTTGGTGCTGGTGTACATCGTCTGCGGGCTGACCCAGTCGATGTTCGCCCATCAGCTGATCGCGTCGTTCTACGCGGTGATGATCGGCGTGCTGTACGGCTTCAGCTTGCGCGAGGCGCGCGAGCAAAACGCGGCGCCGGCTTGAGCCGCGAAAGCCTAGAAAACCGCGAAAGCCTCGAAGCCTCGAAAACCGCGCAACCCGCAAACAAACCCGCGCACCCCACACCCGTCATTCCGGCGAAAGCCGGAACCCATTTTGATCTTTGCTGTTGGCATCCAGCGCGGAGCCGTTCGCCGGCGATAACTCATCCACCCGGCTCCCACGCCCCATTACCTACCGCGGCGGCGCAGACTCCTCCCGCTCCGGCTCCTGCCGCACCGGCGTAGTCACCGGCTGCCCCTGCTGCAGCATCCACAGCATGATGGTCTTCTGCCGCACGTAATTGGCGCGCACATAGGCATAGACCAGCCCATGCCAGCCGTCGCGAAAGCCCGCGCGCAACACATAGCCGCGCCAGAAGCGCCAAGCCGGCGCCAGGATCAGCTTGGCCAGGGTCGCGCGCTTGCCCCGGGCGTGGTCGTACTCGGCCATCATCCGCGCATAGCGTTCGGTCTTGGACAACTGCTGTTCCAGCGAGCGATACGGGTAATGGATCAGATCGCCGGGCAGGGTCACGACCGGGCCGTCGACGCTGGCGGCTTCGTGCACTTCGCGCTTGCCGCGCCAGCCGCCGCGGCGGCGGTCGAACAGGCGCAGCACCCGGTCGGGATAGGCGTTGCCGTGGCGCAGAAAACGGCCGAAATAATCCGACAGACGCGCGAACCGATAACCGGCCGCATCGGCGAAGCCGCGATCGCGCGCGGCCTCGATCGCCGCGCGCAATTCGTCGCTGACCCGCTCATCGGCGTCCAGGCACAGCACCCAGTCGTGCCCGGCTTGCTCGATCGCGTACTGCTTCTGGCTGCGGAAACCGTCGAACCGCCGTTGCAGCACCCGCGCGCCGGCGCCCTGGGCGATGGTCACGGTGGCGTCGCTGGAGTGGGAGTCGACCACCAGGATCTCATCGCAGAATGCCAGCGAGCGCAGGCAATCGCCGATCCGGTCGGCTTCGTTGAAGGCGATGATGCAGGCCGAGAGGCGGGGACGCTCGGCGGTCGGCGGGGGCGTGTCGATGGCGGCGGTCCGGGGGGCGGGCGAGGAGTGAGTGTAGAGGAGTGAGGAGTGAGCAAGGGCAAACCCTGATTCGCCTTTGCTCACTCCTCACTCCTCACTCCTCTACACTCCTTGCTCCGCCGCATAATCACGCCCATGTCCGATTTCCTGCTTTTCGCGACCGAACGCTACGCGCTGCCGATCCTGCAGCCGTTGGCGCAGGCGTTGCACGCGGCCGGGCATGTCGCCCACGCCTGGTTCGCCGACGGCGCCGCGGCGTCGCGCCTGCCCGCGCCGGTGCGCATGCTCGAACCGGGCAAGGCCGGTTTGCGCGCGGCGGTGGCGTTGAAGCCGCGCGCGGTGTTCAGCGCCGCCAACTGGGTGCCGACCTTCGTCGCCGGCGCCAAGGTGCAGCTGTTCCATGGCTTCAACGTGGAGAAGCGCGAAGACGCGCGCGGCCATTTCCGCGTGCGTGGCTTGTTCGACCTGTATTGCACCCAGGGCCCGGCGACCACCGCGCCGTTCCGCGAGCTGGCCGAGCGGGCCGGGCATTTCGCCGTGGTCGAAACCGGCTGGCCCAAGCTCGATCCGCTGTTTCAGGGCGACGACGCCGGCGCCGCCAAGTGGCGCCGGTTGGCCGGCCGCCGGCCGACGGTGTTGTTCGCCTCGACCTTCACCGAACGGCTGAGCGCGGCGCCGCATCTGTTCGAATCGATCCGCGCCCAGGTCGCCGAAGGCGAGCGCTACTGGCTGCTGACCCTGCACCCCAAGTGCGCGCCGGAGCTGTTCGATCGCTACCGCTCCCTGGCCGGGCCCAACGCCACCTTCGTGGAAACCGAAGACCTGATCGCCGCCCAGCGCGCGGCCGATGTGCTGGTCGCCGACACCACTTCGGTGGTCTCCGAGTTCGTGGTCCAGCGCAAGCCGGTGGTGACCTTCCGCAACCGCGCGCCCAAGCCGCACATGCTCGACTTCGACGATCCGGCGCGGCTGAACGAACAGCTCGAACAGGCGTTCGCGCCGAGCCCGGAACTGCAGGCGGCGATCGACGCCTACGCCGACGCGATCCATCCCTATCGCGACGGCCGCTCTTCGGAACGGGTGATCGCCGCCACCGAAGACCTGCTCGCCGGCCGCCTGGGCCGTTTGCGCAAACGCCCGTTCAGCGCGTTGTTGCGCGGGCTGCAGATCCGCAAGGATCTGGGTTACTGGGGTCCGACCGGCTGATCCGGATCGCCGCCGCCGCGTTCAGGGCCGCTGCTGGCGTTGCAGCAGCCACAGCCGGATGGTTTTCTGGCGCGCGGTGTAGGCGGTGACGTAGGCGTAGATCAGCCCCGGCCAGCCGTCGAGAAACCCGCCGCGCAGCACGTAGCCGCGCCAGAACCGCCAGGCCGGCGACAGCACCAGCCGGCCCAGCGAAGCGCGTTGCCCGCGCGCGTAGGCGTGTTCGGCCATCATCTGCGCGTACTGCCGGCCTTTGCCGAGCTGATGTTCGAACGAGCGGAACGGCCGATGCAGCAGGTCGCCCGGCAAGGTCTTCACCGCACCGTCGACGCTGGCGGTCTCGTGGATTTCGCGGTCGCCGCGCCAGCCGCCGCGGCGGCGGTCGAACAGGCGCAGCTTGCGGTCCGGATACGCGTTGCCGTGGCGCAGGTAACGGCCGAAATACTCCGACAGCCGGGCGAAGCGGAAACCCGCGGCGCCGGCGAAGCCGCGCTCGCGTTCGGCCTGGATCGCCGCGCGCAGGGTCGCATCGACGCGTTCGTCGGCGTCCAGGCACAGCACCCAGTCGTGGCGCGCCTGTTCGACCGCGAATTGTTTCTGGCTGCGGAAGCCGTCGAAGGTCCGTACTATGACCCGCGCGCCCATGCGCTCGGCGATCTGCCGGGTCTGGTCGGTGGAATGCGAATCCACCACCACGATCTCATCGCAGAACGCGAGCGAGGCCAGGCAGTCGCCGATGCGGTCGGCTTCGTTGAAAGCGATGACCGTGGCCGACACTGTGACGCGTGAGGTATCTTGCGATGAACTGGAGCGGTCCGGTAACTGCATCGTCGTATTGGGCCGTTAGCGTGATCGCGCCGCGACAGGGGAGGCGCCGCGCGCAGGGTTGCGCGACGTCGTTGCGGCTTGATGTCCGTCATGGGGGATCGTGGTCATGAAAGCACCGCTCGCCGCGAGCGTGATATTCACAACTTACAACCAACCGGCGTGGTTGGAGAAGGTGTTGCTGGGTTTCGCCGCGCAGAACCGGCGCGATTTCGAGATCCTGGTCGCCGACGACGGCAGCGCCGAAGCCACCCGCGACACCATCGAGCGCCTGCGTCCGAGCGTGCCGATGCCGCTGCGCCATCTGTGGCAGCCCGACCAGGGCTTCCGCAAGTGCGAGGCGCTGAACATGGCGATCCGCGCCAGCTACGGCGACTATCTGATCTTCACCGACGGCGACTGCATCCCGCGCGCGGACTTCGTCGACACCCATCTGCGTCTGCGCGAACCCGGCCGGTTCTTGTCCGGCGGTTATCACAAGCTGCCGATGCGCACGAGCCTGAGCATCGGCGCCGAAGAGATCGCCGACGGGCGCTGCTTCGACGTGCAGTGGCTGCGCCGGCACGGTATGCAGGCCTCGCGCCGCGATCTCAAGCTCAGCGCGGGGCCGCGGCTGGGCTGGTGGCTGGATCTGCTGAGCCCGGCGCGGGCGAGCTGGAACGGCCACGGCGCCTCGGGCTGGAAGCGCGACATCCTCGCGGTCAACGGCTTCGACGAACGCATGCGTTACGGCGGGCAGGATCGCGAGTTCGGCGAGCGCCTGGAAAACGCTGGCGTGCGCGGCAAGCGCATTCGCCATCGCGCCAGCGTCGTGCATCTGGATCATCCGCGCGGTTACGCCACCGCCGAAAGCATCGCTTTCAACCGGCGTCTGCGCGCGCAGACCCGGATCGAGCGGCGTACCTGGACCGAGTTCGGCATCGATCAGCAACCCGCTGCGGCGATGCCGCCGTTGGTGTTGGCGGCTTCGCCGATGCCGGTGGGTTGAGGGTTGCTGGTTGGCTCGGCGGTGGCTGGGGCGATGAGAGCAAGATCAAAATGGATTCCGGCTTTCGCCGGAATGACGGTGTTGGGGCGCGCGCGGGGTTTGGTTGGCGGCGCTTGAGGGTGCCGCGCATTCACCAGCGCAGCGGGCGCTTGGCCAAAGATGCCGACAAGCGCTGGTAGATCCTTCGCGCTTCCTGCTCGGGCAGGAAACGGATACGCAGCGCCGGGCCGAGCGCGCCGGCGCCGGCGGTGTCCAGCCACAAGGTCGCGGTGCCGCAGCGGCGGTCGATCGGCGAGCGGGTGATCTGCAAGGCCTGCAGCTTGTCCAGTTCGGCGAAGCGCCAGTAACGCCGCCACCAGCCTTCGCGGGTGGCGATCAGTTCCGCGCCCAGGGCGTAGCCGATGCGTCGCGCGTGCCGCTGCGCCTTGAACGCCGCCCACGGCAGCCACAGCAGCGCCAGCAGGCTCCAGGCGCCCAAGTGCCAATGCAGCGCGAACGCCGCCAGCAGGGTCCACGGCACGTCCGGCAGGAACAGCCGCCACCACGCCGCCTTGGGCAGCGCGCGCCACTCCAATGCATCCCAGCCGGCGCGCGGCAGCAGGTGATCGATCAGGCCGTCGCAAGTCGCCGGCGGCGCGATCGGCGCCAGTTCCTTGAGCGCGCGGCCTTCCTCATCGCCGTCGCCGCCGACCGTGTCCACCGCCAGGCGGCGGCGTTTGAGCAGGCGATGCAGCACGCCTTCTTCCACGGTCCAGGCCTGGATGCGCCGGCGCGGCACGGTGGTGCGCCAGCGCCCGAGCAAGCCGCGCTCGGCGGTCAGCCGGCGGCCTTGTTCGCTGAGTTCGAAACCGTAGTAGCGCAGCAGCGCCAGGATCATCGACAGGCTCTTCAGCGCGACCGCGACCAGGACGATCGCCGCCACCGCCAGCATCGCGTAGCCGGCGGCCTCCAGGTGATAACCCTCGACCCGTCCGAACAACCAGCGCACGCCGTGGCGCAGCGCCCGGGTGGGCACGCGGCCGTTGAAGTCCGGAACCATCTGCAACACCGCGGCCACGCCGGCGCCGACCAGCACCAGGCCGCCGTTGGACACCAGTCCCAGCCGCAGCACTTCGGCCGGCGATAGCCGCAGCAGCGAGTCGACCGGCTCTTCGACCGCGTCGGCCGGGGTTTCGCCGCGCCGGCGCACCAACGTTTCCAGCGCCAGCGCGTCGCTCAGCTTGAGCACCCGCATCTGCGCCTCGTGTTCCTTGCTGCCGGCCGACTCCAGCCGCACCTCGGCCACGCCGAACATCCGGTGCAACACGGTCTGCTGCACCGCCACGTTCTGGATCCGCACGAACGGAATCACCCGCAGGCTGCGGGTGAACAGTCCGCTGCGGATCACCAGGCCGTTGGCGCCGATGCCGTAGCGGTAGGTCGCATAGCGCCACAGCGCCAGCAGCGCCAGCACCGCCACGCCGATCAGCGACCACAGTTCGTTGCGGTCGCCGCGGCCGAGGAACACCAAGGCCAGCAACGGCAGGATGAATTGCTTGAGCTGCTGGATCAGCACGAACAACCACGACATCGGATGCAGGCGCCGGTCGGCCGTCGGTTCGGCCTGGCTCGGCGCGGTCGGGCGCTCGAACTCGGACGCGCTCATCGGTCCTCGTCTTCGTGATCGAGCTGGCGGCCCAGCCGCTCGCGCAGGCGCTGGGCGTCGTCGGCGTCGAGGTGGTCGATCGCCACCGCGTTGTGGCGGGTGCCCGCGGTGTGCACCACCAGCGTCGCCAGGCGGCGCATGCGCTGCAGCGGGCCGTGCTTGAGGTCCAGGTGCTGGACCCGGGTCAGCGGGACCAGGGTCTCGCGCTGCCAGGCCACGCCGCGGCGCACCGCGAAGCCGTGCTCATCCAGCCGCCACAAGGTGTTGCGGTAACGGCGGAAGCCGATCCACATGCCGATGCCGGCGCCGAACAGCGCGCCGCTCACGCCGCTGGCCAGGGCCACGAACTTGCCGACCCACAGCACCCCGACGATGGTCGCGGCGATGGCGAACACCAGCGCCAGGCCCAGGCTGATGTCGATGGTGCACAACGGGATCGCCCGCGCCGGCAGCCGTTGCCAGTCGCCGTTGCCCGTCTCGGCCTCATCGGCTTGCTCGGGTTCCGGTTCGGGCTGCGGGGTTTGCTGCGGTTGCACGGTCGCCGGCGGTGCCGACGCATCGGCGGCCGGTTCGGGTGCGGTGGGATCTACGGGCGGGATCTGCGTCATCGTGCGGGCGGAACCAAGGGCGTGGGGCAGTGTAGCCGCGTGGGCCGCGACTGAACTGCGGTGCGTGTGTAACCGCTGCGCCGCCCGCGACTCAGCGCCGATCGGTTTCGATCGAACGGTACGGGTTGTCGTTGCCGTCGCCCGACGGCCGCAGGGTGTAGCGCTTGTAGGTCCACTGGTACTGGGCCGGATCGCGCCGCGCGATCCGCTCGACCGCGGCGTTGAGCGCGGTGCAGGCGCGGCGCGGATCGGGATCGGCGATGCCCTCGGGCGCGGCTTCGATGCGCAGCGCGAAGCCGGGTTCGCCGTCGTGGCTGTCGATCCGCTCGCAGTAGGCGAACAACACCGTCGCGCCGGTGCGTTCGGCCAGCCGCCCGAGCAGGGTCATGGTCAGCGCGGGCACGCCGAAGAACGGGGCGAACTCGCCGTCGCCGGCCTTGGGTTGCTGGTCGGGCAGGATGCCGACCACGCCGCCGGCATTGAGGCGTTTCCACAACTGGCGCACGGCGGCGCCCTCGGCGCGCACCTGGGTCACCCGCTCGGCGTCGGAATCGGCCCGGACCAGGTTCAAGAACGCCTCGCCGACCGGCGAATCCGGCGGCCGGTACAGGATCGCCAGCGGCGTGCGCCAGGCCAGCCACTGGTTGAGCAGCTCCCAGTTGCCGTAATGCGGCGCGGCCACGATCAGGCCCTTGCCCGCGGCCAGGGCCGCGTCGAACAGCTCGGTCCCGTGCTGCTCCTTGAGCAGGCGCAGATTTTGCGCATGCGGGCGGGTCCACAGGCGCAGGGTTTCCACCGCCTGGCGGGCGGTGGTGCGGACGATCGCCCGCTGCCATTGCTCGCGTTCGGCCGGCAGCAGTTCGGGGTAGGCCAGGCTCAGATTGACCCGCGCCACCCGCGCCTCGCGGCCGTCGCGGCGCTGCCAGACCGCGGCGATGGCGTCGCCCAGCCGGCGCTGCCAGGCGTCGGGCAGGCGGCCGATCAATCCGGCGAAAAAGTACAGCAGGCGGGCGGCGAATCGGGTCATCCGCGCAGTGTAGCCGCTGCGTATCGGCCGCCGTCGCGACCGCTTTGGCCGGTTCGATGACCTTGCCCCGCGTAGCCGGCGCGATGCAGGCAGTACACTGGCGTTTCCCTCCCAATCGACGGCCGCCGCGCATGCTCAGCCTGATCCAGCGCGTGACCCAGGCCAGCGTCAGCGTCGACGGCGAGGTGGTCGGCGCGATCGGCCCCGGCCTGTTGGCCCTGGTGGGGGTTGAACCCGGCGACGGCGAGCCCCAAATCGCGCGCATGGCCGAACGGCTGCTCGGATACCGTGTATTTGCCGATGAGGCCGGACGCATGAACCGCGGCCTGGCCGATACCGGCGGCGGGCTGCTGTTGGTCAGCCAGTTCACCCTGGCGGCCGACACCAGCAGCGGCATGCGTCCGGGCTTCAGTACGGCGGCCGCGCCGGCGCTGGCTGAACCGATATTCAACCGTTTGGTCGAAACTTGCCGGCAGCGTCATGCCGGAGGGCTGGAAACCGGCCGGTTCGGCGCCCATATGGTCGTCAGCCTGGTCAACGACGGCCCGGTCACCTTCCTGCTCCGGTCCTGATCCGGCCGCAGCCCGCCGGGTAGTCCCGGCCGGGCCGCCCGGACCTGATATACTGGAACGTTCCCTACCCTCATTAGCGCGGTGGCGCAGCCCATGGCCAACGAACGTCAGCCCCCTCCGTCCGATATCAAGCTCCTGATCAGCAAGGGCTTGGAGCAGGGCTACCTGACCTATGCCGAGGTCAACGATCACCTGCCCGACGATCTGGTCGACGCCGAACAGATCGAAGACATCATCGGCATGATCAACGGCATGGGCATCGAAGTGCACGAAGTTGCGCCCGATGCCGAAACGCTGCTGCTCGCCGACGGCAACACCGGTAACCGCGAAGTCGACGACACCGCCGCTGAAGAAGCCGCGGCGGCGTTGACCGCACTCGACGGCGAAGGCGGCCGAACCACCGACCCGGTGCGCATGTACATGCGCGAAATGGGCACGGTGGAGCTGCTGACCCGCGAAGGCGAAATCGCCATCGCCAAGCGCATCGAAGAAGGCCTGAATCAGGTCCAGGCTTCGCTGGCGCTGTTCCCGGCGACGATCCAGTCGATCCTGGACGATTACGAGACCCACAAGGCCGGCAAGAAGCGCCTGGCCGAGATCGTGGTCGGCTTCAACGATCACCTCGACGAAGAACCCGAACCGCCGGCGCCGCCGGTGGTCGCCTCCGACGACGCCGAAGCCGACGAAGACGAAGACGTCGAAGCCGCCGGCGACGATGCCGACGCCGAGGAAACCACGTCCGGTCCGGATCCGGTCGAAGTGGCTACGCGGATGGAAGCCATCGCCGACCTGCACGGCAAGTTCCTCAAGGCCGTGGCCAAGAACGGCGCCGGCCACAAGACCGTGACCAAGCTGCGCGAAGACATCGCCGCGGTGTTCGTCACCCTGAAGCTGCCGCTGGCCCTGACCGACACGCTGATGCGCAACCTGCGCGAGGTGGTCGGCTCGATCAAGGACCACGAGCGCAAGATCCTGGACCTGGCCACCCGCGTGGCCAAGATGCCGCGCAAGGACTTCATCCGCGCCTGGGAAGGCAACCAGACCAATCTGGAGTGGGTGGACGAACTGCTCAAGCGCAAGCAGAAGTGGTCCTCGGGCCTGCGCGACGTCAAGGATCAGATCATCGCCGAGCAACAGGCGACCATCGAGATCGAACAAGCCTCGCTGCTGACCCTGACCGACATCAAGGAAATCAGCCGCGCGATGGCCTACGGCGAAGCCAAGGCGCGCAAGGCCAAGAAGGAAATGGTCGAGGCCAACCTGCGCCTGGTCATCTCCATCGCCAAGAAGTACACCAACCGCGGTCTGCAGTTCCTGGATCTGATCCAGGAAGGCAACATCGGTTTGATGAAGGCGGTCGACAAGTTCGAATTCCGCCGCGGCTTCAAGTTCTCGACCTATGCCACCTGGTGGATCCGTCAGGCCATCACCCGTTCGATCGCCGATCAGGCCCGCACCATCCGTATCCCGGTGCACATGATCGAAACGATCAACAAGCTCAACCGCATCTCGCGCCAGATGCTCCAGCAGTACGGCCGCGAGGCCACGCCGGAAGAGCTGGCCAAAGAGATGGACATGCCCGAGGACAAGATCCGCAAGGTCATGAAGATCGCCAAGGAGCCCATCTCGATGGAGACTCCGATCGGCGACGACGAAGACTCGCACCTGGGCGACTTCATCGAGGACACCAACGTGGAGTCCCCGGTGGAAGCGACCACCAACATCAACCTGTCCGAGACGGTCCGCGACGTGCTCGCCGGCCTGACTCCGCGCGAGGCCAAGGTGTTGCGCATGCGTTTCGGCATCGACATGAACACCGATCACACGCTGGAAGAAGTCGGCAAGCAGTTCGACGTCACCCGCGAGCGGATCCGTCAGATCGAAGCCAAGGCGCTGCGCAAGCTGCGTCATCCGAGCCGGTCGGAGCAGCTGCGCAGCTTCCTCGATATCGATTGATGTCGTTGGGCATGCAAAGTAGGTAAGAAACAGGCCCCGGAAACGGGGCCTGTTTCGTTTCTGCGTTTGCGCTACGCTCATGACGGAATTCCGGCGGCCTCGCTCGGTTGCCGAGATGGCGCAAACGGCCGGTCGCCTCACGGAGGATGCATGCAGACGTTGGAGTCGTCGTACTGCGTATCAACGAGCCCGGTCGTACCGGTTATCGACCGTGCGCTCGACCCGACGCGGCGCTGGTTCGGCATCAAGGCGATCCTGGCCGCCAGCATGGCGGCGCCGCTGGTCGGCGGCTTATTGATGATCGCGCTGAACTTTCTCGCACAACAGCGCCGGATGCTCGCGGCAACCATGGCCGCGCTTGCCGTGTTGGTGTGCGGGCCGTTGGTATGGGTGGTCGGCTACACCGTGTTGGTCTTTGGCTATCAACACTCGACCGCGAGCGTGGCAGCGAGCCTGCTTCTGCTGGCTTTGGCGCCGCCGTTGGTCGTTTGGGGGCCAGCGTACTTCGCCCAGGGGCCGGAAATATCGGCTCGGCTCAAGTCGGGGTTGCCCATGCGTTCGCGCTTGGATTGGATGGTCGTAGTCGGCGCCGGGTGGGCGGTGCTCGCTCTGTCTTTAGTGCTGCTTATCGCGACGTTGCGCGTTCTGCGATTGAACGGCGGTTGATACGAGCGTTCGCATCATGTCTGATGTTGGACGTCGGTGCCGCGCGTTTCACGACCGATACGGACGATGCAGAGGTTCGATGGCTATGGGTGCACAACGCTTGCCTCCAAGGCCTGATACGCCTAGGCCATCGCTCGACCCGAAGCGGCCGCTGTTCGATCTGTCCGCCATCGCCGTGGCCTGCCTCATCGGCAGCATGATCGCGGGCGTGTGGTTGATCTCGATGAACTACGTCGCCCTGCGTCGGCTCGGTGCCGCATGGGCAATGCGACTGGTGGTTGTGCCGCCGCTGGCATACGCGGCGATCCACTCATTCGGATACGCGGTTAATGCGCACGGCGCCGCGCTGGCGATCGCGGCGCTGATTTACTTTGCGATCCTGCCGGCGGCCGCGTACTTGATCGGCGATTGGATGCAGGGCGCGGCGATCCGTGCGCGCGCCGCGGCCGGATTGCCGGCGCGGCCGCTGTGGCAGGCGGCGATGGTGGCGCTGGCCTTCGTGGTGCTGGCTGCGGCGTTGCCGTTGATCTTG
>NZ_JBAMDI010000199.1:0-13993 GCF_036961695.1 Pseudomonas sp. CGJS7
CCTGCGCAAATACATGGGCTGCCTCGCCAACCCCCTGTGCCCGGTGCCGGGCCAGGGTGAACGGCACCCCAAAATCAAGCTCAGGGTCCAGTGCCCATAACAGCCCCTCGGCCTCCCAGGCCTGTGCACAATGGCATGGCAAGTAGCCAATATGCCGACCAGACAGAATGAACGTCAGCACGCTTTCGATCTGCTCCGCCACTGCCGTGCTGCGTCTGCTCTGGAACGGTTCGCCCCCTTTGAGAAAACGGTACGGATGGCGCACCTGGTCCATGTCCAGCAACCGCTCAAGCCCAACATCCGTTTTGCCATACAGCACATGCCCCCTGCCGCAATACAGCCGCTGTCGTTCCGCGAACAAGGGCTGGTAATCAAAGGCCGCCTGGTTGCCGGAAAAATAGCTGATGGCATAGTCCAGCCGCTGCTCCAGCAACAGCCGTTCCAGCTCCGCCGGCGGTGCACTGACAAGCTCCAGTTGCACCGATTCCTCTCGCCTGCGAAATGCCGCAATGGCCGCCGCCAGTTTCAGGCTCACCGCCTTGTCCTGATTTTCCGCCATGCCTATGCGCACAGTCCCCAGCAATCGCCCGGCAACGCCGTTGGTCTGCTGGCGAAACTGCTCGATGTTCAGCAGCAGCCCACGCGCCGCCTCCAATAGCAATTCACCTTTTTCCGTCAGGCGAAAACCACCCTTGCCGCGGCTGCACAGGCGGTAACCCAAGCGTGCCTCCAGTTGCGCCATGCGCTGGCTGATGGTGGGCTGGCTCAGGCCCAGCACGCCTTGAGCGGCGCTGAAGCCACCTGCCTCGACTACAGTGACGAACAGCCGCAGCAGGTGCAGGTCGGGATCGTGCACTTGTCCGAGCATTACATTGCTCCTGATGAATGTCAGCTTTGCAAACTTGTCATTGGTGCAATGTAACCCGGCTGGCATGCTCGCGGCATCCACCCATTTACCGAGGTGTCCGCCATGCGTCAATCGTTGTGCCTTTTGTCTCTGGTTCTGGCCCTGCCGCTGCAGGCCGAAGAGAAGGTCGTCAACCTCTACAGCTGGGCCGATTACGTCGCTCCGCAAACCCTGCAGCGCTTCGAACAGGAAACGGGCTACAAGGTGCGGTACGACACCTTTGACACCCCCGAAGTGCTGGAAACCAAGCTGTTGACCGGTGGTAGCGGCTACGACGTGGTGGTGCCGTCATCCACCGTGCTGGCCCGGGCGCTCAAGGCCAATGCCCTGCAACCGCTGGACGCTCAGGCCATGCCTGGTTATGGCAACCTCGACAAGGACCTACTGGGCAAACTGGCCGAGGTTGACCCCGGCAACCGCCATGCTGTGCCGTACACCTGGGGCACGCTGGGCCTTGGGGTAAATGTGGAGGCAGTACGCCAGCGCCTTGGCGATGTACCGCTGGACAGCCTCGACCTGTTGTTCAAGCCCGAGTACGCCACCCGCCTGAAGGGTTGCGGCATCGCTTTGCCTGACTCGCCCCAGGAGGTGATCGGCGTAGCCCTGAATTACCTGGGCAAGGACCCTTACAGCCAGAACAAGGATGACCTGGCTGCCGCGCAGAACCTGCTCAGCCAGTTGCAGCCGTCGATCAGCTACGTTGCCAACGGCCGGCAGATCAACGACCTGGCCAATGGCAGCGTGTGCCTGGCGTTGACCTACAACGGTGATGCCGCGATGGCCGCCGACCAGGCCCGTCGTGCCGGCAAGCCGTTCGAGGTGATCTACCGCATCCCCCGTGAAGGCACGCTGGTATGGCAGGACAACCTGGTCATCCCCAAGGACGCCCCGCACCCCGAGGCCGCACGGGCGTTCATCGCCTTCATGCTCAAGCCAGAGTCGGTGGCAGCGCTGACCAACACGCTGTTCTTCGCCAATGCCAATCAGGCTGCCACGCCGCTGGTGGACGAAGCGGTGCGCAACGACCCGGATATCTATCCGTCGGCCGAGGTGCGTCAGCGCCTGTATGCCGACCGCAGCATGGCCTTGGCCGACCTGCGCCAACGCAACCGTCTGTGGACCGCCTTCCGCAGCCGGCAGTAGCCCATGACAATCAAGGAGCCCGACCGTGGACCAAGCCGCAAGCAATGACCAGGCCATGACCCGCGATAGCCTGTATGGTACCGCCGCAGAAAGCACCTACGCCGGTGTTGTCAGTTTCTCCCGCCGCCGCTACAGCCGCGATTTGCGCGGTGTGGATGTGGTGGTCAGCGGTGTGCCGTTCGACACGGCCACCAGTAACCGCCCCGGCGCGCGCTTCGGCCCGCGGGCGATCCGTGCGGCCTCGGTCCAGCAGGCCTGGGCCCGCCATTGGCCGTGGGCGTTCGACCCGTTCGACCACCTGGCGGTGATCGACTATGGCGACTGCCCCTTCGACAGCGGCACGCCGCAGTCGGTACCGGACAGCATCGAGGCCCATGCCGAGCACATTCTGCAGGCGGGTTGCGCCATGCTCACCCTCGGTGGCGACCACTTCATCAGCTACCCGCTGCTCAAGGCTCACGCCCGCCGCCATGGCCCGCTGGCGCTGATCCATTTCGATGCGCACAGTGACACCTGGCCGGACGAGGCGGGCAAGCGCATCGACCACGGCACCATGTTCTGGCATGCCGCCCGCGAAGGCCTGGTTGACCCCGCCCACTCGGTGCAGATTGGCCTGCGCACGACCAATGACGACAGCCAGGGCTTTGCCATTCTCGACGCCAGGCAAGTGCACCGCCAGGGCACAGAGGCGGTGATTGCAGCGATTCGCCAGCGGGTGGGCGAGCGGCCGGTGTACCTGACCTTCGACATCGACTGCCTCGACCCGGCCTACGCGCCCGGTACCGGAACGCCGGTGTGTGGCGGGCTGAGCACGGTGCAGGCGCTGGAGATTCTGGGTGGGCTGCGTGGCATCAACCTGGTAGGCATGGACTTGGTGGAAGTGGCGCCAGCCTATGACCATGCCGATATCACCGCCTTGGCCGGGGCAACCCTGGCCATGGAGATGCTGTGCCTGTATGCGGCGCGGCACAAGGTGGACAACGGCCAGTAGATTTTTGTGGCCATTCGCGGGCAAGCCCGCTCCCACACGTGTCTCACAGGGCCAGAAATCTGTGGGTGACCGTGGGAGCGGGCGCGCCCGCGAATGGCTGCAAAGCAGCCCTCCGCGGCCCATACTGAAACATCAGGAATCATCTCCACCCGCATTCACACTTTTGCCGCGAACCCCTCGCGCCTTAGGCTATCAAACCCACTAGGCGCGGCATTTTCGTACAGGAGGTGAAGCATGACCCCGACATTGCCTATCCTGGCCCTCGGCCTGGCCTTGTGCCTGCCCGCGCACGCGGCTGCGCAGCAGCCCGTGCAACGTGCTGCCGGCAACAACAACCCTTACAACAGCCCGATCCAGCGGGCCAACCCCAACAGCCGTCAAGGCAGCATGCCGGCTGCGCCACCGGTACGTGGCCCGTCCACCGACCCGTACCAGCGCCCACCCACCCTGGACAACCCCGGCATCGGTAACGGTGACAACCTGCGTCGTCAGCAGCAAACCCCGAACCTGGAACCCACCCGGCCACCGCGCGACAACCCACGTGCGCCTTAAGCCCACTTGAAAGGAATCCGGCATGCTTCGAGCACCCTGGCTAGCCACCCTGACCGCCGCCGCGCTACTGCCACTGTGGGCGCATGCAGCGGCCGAACAGCGGTTCCCCAGCGAAGAAGGTACCTTGGTCGTCGACACGCTTGCCGATGGCCTGCGCAACCCCTGGGCCCTGGCCTTCCTGCCCGGTGGCAAGGACATGCTGGTGACCGAGCGCGCCGGCAACCTGCGGCTGGTCAATGCCGAAGGCAAGGTTGGCCCGTCGATCAGCGGTGTACCCAAGGTCTGGGCCGAAGGCCAGGGCGGCTTGCTGGATGTGGCGCTGTCACCGGAGTTCGGCAAGGACCGCACCGTCTACCTGTCCTACGCCGAGGAGGGCAGTGACGGCAAGGCCGGTACTGCAGTCGGCCGCGGGCAGCTGTCCGAAGACCGCGCCCGGCTGGAGAATTTCACCGTGATCTTCCGCCAGCAGCCCAAGCTGTCGGTGGGTAACCACTTCGGCTCGCGGCTGGTGTTCGACCGCGACGGCTACCTGTTCATCGCCCTGGGCGAGAACAACCAACGCCCCACTGCCCAGGACCTGGACAAGTTGCAAGGCAAGGTCGTGCGTATTCTGCCGGACGGCGAAGTGCCCAAAGACAACCCCTTCGTCGGCAAGGACAACGTGCGCCCGGAGATCTGGTCGTACGGCCACCGTAATCAGCAAGGCGCCGCGCTCAACCCCTGGACCGGCCAACTGTGGACCCACGAACACGGCCCGCGCGGTGGTGATGAAATCAACATTCCAAAGCCTGGCAAGAATTATGGCTGGCCGATTGCGACCCACGGCATCAACTACTCGTTGCTGCCAATCCCCGAGGCCAAGGGCGAGCATGTGGACGGCATGGTCGACCCGCACCATGTCTGGGAAAAGTCACCGGGTATCAGCGGTATGGCGTTCTACGACAGCCCAACGTTCAAGGCCTGGGACCACAATCTGTTCATAGGGGCGCTGGCCACGCAGGAATTGATCCGCTTGCAACTGGAGGGTGACAAGGTGGTGCACGAAGAGCGGTTGCTCGGTGACCTGAAGGCACGTATCCGTGATGTGCGGATGGGGCCAGATGGTTACCTGTATGTACTGACCGATGACAAGGACGGCGCGCTACTCAAGGTCGGCCTGGCCGACTGACGCGCGCCTGCACCGAGGGGTGACAGTCGGGTAGAATGCGGCCATGGCCATCGACCCCCAAACCCTCTACCAGCACGCCCTGAGCACTCGGGGCTACGTCGCTGACCCCGCCCAGGCCCGCGTCGTCGAGGCCTTGCAAGCCTGCTTCCAGTCCCTCGAGCAGGGCCGCCCCACCCAGGGCCTCTACCTCTGGGGCCCGGTCGGGCGCGGCAAGACCTGGCTGATGGACCAGTTCCACCAGTGTCTGCGCATGCCGAGCCGGCGCCAGCACTTTCATCACTTCATGGCCTGGGTGCATCAACGCCTGTTCCAGCTCAACGGCACCGCCGACCCGCTATTGGCCCTGGCGGCGGAGCTGGCGCGGCAAATCCGTGTGCTGTGCTTTGATGAACTGTTCGTCAACGACATCGGTGATGCGATCATCCTCGGCCGCCTGTTCCAGGTATTGTTCGATCACGGCGTGGTGATTGTTGCCACTTCCAACCAGCCACCCGAGCAGCTCTACCGCGATGGTTTCAACCGCGAGCGGTTCCTGCCGGCCATCGCCGCCATTGGTCGTCACATGCAGGTCCTGCCGGTAGCGGGCGAGCAGGATCACCGCCTGCACCCCGGTGAAGCGCGGCATCGCTATTGGGTAGCCGAGGCAGGGCAGGCCAGCCCGTTGGCCGAGGTGTTTCGCCAGCTCAGCCCCAAAGACGCCGGCACGGATCAGCCCTTGATTATTGGCTCAAGGCACATTCACGTCGTGCGGCGCAGTGAGCAGGCTATCTGGTGTCGTTTCACGGATCTGTGCGATCAACCCTTGGCGGCCATGGAGTTCATGGCCTTGTGCGACCGTTTTCCCTCGATTCTGGTCTCCGGCATTCCGGCGCTGGGCGGGGAACAGCGGGCGGGGCGGATTGCCCGTGGCACCGAGGATGGCGCGGCGAGGGTCGTGGCGGGTGACCGTGAATTGCCGGCGCTGTCACTCAAGGACGATGCGGTTCGCCGCTTCATTGCCTTGGTCGACGAATGCTATGACCGCCGGGTGGCGTTGTACCTGGAGGCACAGGTGCCGCTCGATGCCCTCTACACTCAAGGGTATCTGGCGTTCCCGTACCAGCGCACCCTGAGCCGGCTACGGGAGATGCAACTGCAACGCTTCGCCTGAAAAGGAGCCGACCATGCAGCCGTTATCGCATCATCTGCTGACCCAGGCCTATAACAATGGCTGGGCCAACCACCGCCTGTACAAGGCCTGCCTGCAACTGACCCAGGACGAGTTCGTCGCCCCGCGTTGCAGCTTCTTCCCGTCGATCAAGGCCACCCTCAACCATTTGCTCACGGTGGATTGGTTCTACCTGCATATGCTCGAGTGCGAGCAGCGCGGCGAGCAGCCCGATGCCGACGGCGAACGCTTTTTCGACCCGGAACAGCCGTTTGCCACCTGCACCGACCTGCATGCCGAGCAGGCCCAGGCTGATCACCGTTTGATCGCCTACTGCCGGGGGCTGAGTGATGGCGACCTGGGCCGCTATGTGAGCGTCGTGCGGCCTGATCGGGTGCAACGCGAGCAGCGGCTGCGTTTGCTGGCGCATCTGTTCGAACATCAGGTGCATCACCGTGGGCAGGTGCACGCGATGCTCAGTGATACAGCGGTCAGGCCACCACAGCTGGATGAGTTTTTCTGCGAGGAAGAGGCCGAGTTGCGGGCGGGTGACTTTGCCGAGCTGGGCTGGACGGAAGAGCAGGTCTGGAAAGTGTAATGGCACCCTGTGGCAGCAGCGGTCTTGTGCAAAGTACAAAAGCGTACGCTGCCACAGGGGCCAATCATTGGCTCACTTGCCCAGCCATTCGACCAGGGTGCGATTGAACCGCACCGGTTCCTCGATTTGCGGCGCGTGCCCCATGCCTTCGAACGTGATCAGCTCACCTTTGGGTATCAGCTTGGCCACCTGCGGCCCCAGCTCTGCATAGTTGCCCAGCTTGGCCTTTACCTCCGGCGGCGCGATATCGCTGCCGATGGCCGTGGTGTCCTTGTCGCCGATCAGCAGCAGGGTCGGCATCTGCAGGTGCTTGAATTCGTGGTACACCGGCTGGGTGAAGATCATGTCGTAGATCAGCGCCGAGTTCCACGCCACCGCTTCATGCCCCGGCCCTTTGTTCAAGCCCACCAGCATCTGCACCCAGCGTTCGTACTCAGGCTTCCAGCGCCCGGCGTAATAGGTTTTGCGTTCATATGCACGTACGCCTTCGGCATCCAGTTTGAGTTCGCGGGCATACCACTGGTCCACGGTGCGGTAGGGCACCCCCAGGGCTTTCCAGTCTTCCAGACCGATCGGGTTGACCATTGCCAGGCGTTCCACCTGCTGGGGGTACATCAGCGCATAGCGGGTGGCGAGCATGCCGCCGGTGGAGTGGCCGAGCACAATGGTCTGCTTCACACCCAGCTGTTCGAGCAGGGCATGGGTGTTGTCGGCCAGTTGTTGAAAGCTGTACTGGTAATGCGCCGGTTTGCTCGACGTACAGAAACCGACCTGGTCGGGCGCGATGACCCGGTAACCGGCCTTGCTAAGGGCGTCGATGGTGGTTTCCCAGGTGGCGGCGCAGAAGTTCTTGCCGTGCATCAGCACCACGTTGTGGCCGTTGGCCTGGCCCTGGGCGGGCACGTCCATGTAGCCCATCTGCAGGGCCTGGCCCTGGGACTTGAAGTCGAAATGCTTGAGGGGGTGCGGGTAGCTGAAGCCTTCGAGCTGGGGGCCGTAGGTAGGCGACTCGGCAGCGATGGCCGAACTGCTGGCAAGGCAGGCCAGGGCAAGGGCGGTTGCGCGCAGCATGGGGGCACTCCGTGTAGGGCCGGGTTGAATGGGGCGACTGTAACAGGCAGTGGACCACGCGAAACCTGAAAGGTGTTACCAGGCGTGAAACCAGCCCAGGGTAATCATCGCAAGCACCGCATAGCGGCCAGCCTTGGCCAGGGTCACCAGCAACAGGAAGCGCCAGAATGGCTCACGCATTATCCCGGCGATCAGCGTAAGCGGGTCGCCGATCACCGGCATCCAGCTGAGCAGCAGCGACCATTGCCCCCAGCGTTGGTAGCGCTGCTGCGCACGCGCCAGCTGGGCAGCACTGAAAGGGAACCAGCGCTTGTCGCGCAGGTGCTCGATGGCCCGGCCCAGCAGCCAGTTGACCACCGAGCCGAGCACGTTGCCCAGGGTGGCTACCAGCAGCAGGGTCGCCCAGGCCTCGGGCTGGCGCAGCAACAGGCCGACCAGCACGGCCTCCGATTGCAGCGGTAGCAGGGTGGCGGCACCAAAGGCGCTGAGAAACAGCGCCCCCAGGCTGAGCATCAGTAGTTGGCGACCACGGTGTCCTGGCCATCCTGGGTCACCCCGATGACCTGGTAGGCATCCTTGTGGTCACCCATCTCCATGCCGGGCGAGCCCATGGGCATGCCCGGCACCGCCAGGCCCTTGAGGTCGTTGCGCTTGGCCAGCAGGCGCACCTGCTCGGCCGGCACGTGGCCTTCGACGAACTTGCCGTCGATCACCCCGGTGTGGCACGACGCAAGGCGTGGCGCCACGCCGAGGCGTTGCTTGACGGCGCTCATGTTTGGCTCGACGTGGTCGTTGACGGTAAAACCGTTGTCACGCAGGTGGCTGATCCAGGCCTTGCAGCAGCCGCAGTTGGGGTCGCGGTAGACGTCGATGGTCTCGGCGGCCTGGGCCAGGCCGGTGACGGCCAGCAGGCTCAGGGTCAGCAGGTGTTTGCGCAGCATGGTGAAGCACTCCTTTAAAAACGCAGGCGGATACCGGCGAGCAGGCGGGTCTGGCCCAGATCTTCGCCGTCTTCTCGGGCCTGGTTGGCACGCGAGCCGTGCAGGCGGTTGAAACTGAGCCCGACGTAGGGGGCGAAGCCGCGCGTGATCTCGTAGCGCAGGCGCAGGCCCACCTCGCTGTCGGCCAGCCCCGCGCCTTGCTCGCGGCCGGCGTCGTTGCGCCCGTAGAGGTTGGCCTCCAGGGTCGGCTCCAGTATCCAGCGGTTGGTCAGCAGCATAGCGTAAGCGGCTTCCAGGCGCAGCGCGGTCTGTTGCCGCTCGCCTGCATAGGCGGTGGCTTGCAGCTCCAGGCCGTACAACGGTGTGCCCTGGATGCCGAAGGCGGCCCAGGTTTGGCCACTGGCAGGCTTGAAGTCCTGGCGTACACCGGCCACCAGTTCCCACCACGGGCTCACGGCATGGCCCCACAGCGCCTGCAGCTCGGCCTTGTGGGTCTTGCCCTGTTCGCGTTCGCCTTCGGTGCGCAGCCACAAACGGTCGATATCGCCGCCGACCCAGGCGGTGGCGTTCCAGTTCAGGGCACTGCTGCTCTCGAAGTTCTGGTATTCGAGCTTGTCCACGATCACTGCCCAGTTCAGCGCCCGGTCATGCGCCTGGTGCCCTGGCAATGGCGGGAAGGCGGCGCGGCGGTCGGCGTCGGTGATGACAGGCAGGGGCGTGCGAGGCTGGCTGAGGGAAGGCTGGTCATGGCCCATGCTTTCATGGTCCATAGGCATGGCCTGATGGCCCATCTGGCCGTGGTTCGTGTGTTCGGAACCCGCGGCCATCGCCCGTTCACTGGCCAGCAAGGTCAGCAGCGCCACGCCTGCCACGATGCTGCGGTTGCGGGTGTCATTCATCGACGCGTACCTCGCGGAGCATGCCGGTCTCCATGTGGTAGAGCAAGTGGCAGTGGTAGGCCCAGCGGCCCAGCGCGTCGGCAGTCACCCGGTAGGAGCGTCGGCTGCCGGGCGGGATATCGACGGTGTGCTTGCGCACCAGGAACTGGCCATGCTCGTCTTCCAGGTCGCTCCACATGCCATGCAGGTGGATGGGGTGGGTCATCATGGTGTCGTTGACCAGGGTGATGCGCACGCGCTCACCGTAGGTCAGCCGCAGCGGTTCGGCGTCGCTGAACTTGATGCCGTCGAACGACCAGGCGAAGCGCTCCATATGGCCGGTCAGGTGCAGCTCAATGTCACGCGATGGCGGGCGGCCATCCGGGTCGGGGTAGGGGCTGCGCAGGTCGGCGTAGGTCAGCACGCGGCGACCATTGTCACGCAGGCCTATGCCAGGATCGGCAAGGTTTGGACGCGGTGCCATGGTCTGCATGTCCACCAGCGGGTTGCCGGTTTCACTGACCGGGTGTTGCTGCATTGCTGACATGGCGGCGTGGCCCATGCCGGCCATGCTGCCGTGGTTCATGCCCGCCATCGCATCCATACCGCCGTGGCCCATGTCCTCCATGCTCAGCACTGGGCGTGGGTCGGGGGCAGGCACCGGTGCCTGCAGCCCGGCCGCACGGGCCAGGGTGCCGCGGGCGAAGCCGGTGCGGTCCATGCTCTGGGCGAACAGGGTGTAGGCGGGTTGGTCACCCACGGTCACCAGCACGTCGTAGGTCTCTGCCACGGCAATGCGCAGTTCATCCACGCTCACAGGGGTTACCGGCAAGCCGTCGGCGGCGATCACCGTCAGCTTCAGCCCAGGGATGCGGAAGTCGAAGTAGGTCATGGCTGAGGCATTGATCAGCCGCAGGCGCACGGTTTCGCCTGGCTGGAACAGGCAGGTGAAGTTGCCTTGTGGTGGTTGGCCGTTGAGCAGGTAGGTGTAGGTGGCGGCGCTGATATCGGCGAGGTCGGTTGGGCTCATGCGCATGCGCGCCCAGGCCGTGCGTTCGGCGACGGTGGGGCTCCAGCCGTTTTCGGCCACGTCATCGATGAAGTCGCCAACCGTGCGCTTGTGGAAGTTGTACGCGTCGGACTGCTTCTTCAGCGTCGCCATCAGGTGTTCCGGTGCCTGGTCTGACCAGTCGCTGAACAGCAGCACATGGTCGCGCTGGTAGCGGTGCGTTTCGGGCTCGCGTGGCTCGATCACGATTGCCCCGTATACCCCGGCTTGCTCCTGCAGCCCCGAATGGCTGTGGTACCAGTAGGTACCGCTCTGGCGCAGGGTGAACTGGTACAGGTAGTCGCCGCCGGGCTCGATGCCAGCGAAGCTCAGGCCAGGCACGCCGTCCATGTTGGCCGGCAGGATGATGCCGTGCCAGTGGATCGAGGTGTCCTGCGCCAGTCGGTTGCGCACGCGCAACGTCACGGTGTCACCTTCGCGCCAGCGCAGCAGTGGGCCGGGCAGGCTGTTGTTGACGGTCAGTGCGGTACGCGGCCGGCCTGTGATGTTGACCGGGGTCTGGCCAATGAACAGCTCGAAATGCTGGCCGGCCAGATCTCGGCCTTCGGCGGCCTGGGCCAGCGGGCGCCACAGCCCCAGGCCCGCCAGCGTGCTGGCGGCGCTCAGGCCTTTGACAAACGTACGGCGGGAGGGGTTGCGCAACATGGCGTGGCCTCATGCGGAAGAGCCACGATGTTCGCTGCCGCCTGCTGTCAGGTAGCTGAGGTGCACATTACAGTGCTGTCAGCTTGCTGCTTCGTCGATGCGCAGATCGCGCATCAGCAGGCCGTAGTCGAGGGCAACCTGTTCCGGGATCGGCAGATACACCACATGGCCATCGCCCGGTGCGACCTCGATGGCGTGCTGCTGGCGGTTGCACAGGCGGTGCAGGTCGAAGTGGTAGTTACCGCGCGGGGTCATCAGTTCCAGATGGTCGCCCACGGCGAAGCGGTTCTTCACCTTGACCTCAGCCAGGCCGTCGACGCGCACGCCAGTCAGTTCGCCTACGAATTGCTGGCGCTCGGACACCGAGTTGCCGCGCTGGTAGTTCTGGTACTCGTCGTGAACGTGGCGGCGCAGGAAACCTTCGGTGTAACCGCGTTGCGCCAGGGATTCGAGGTTGCCCATCAGGGCGCGGTCGAATGGTCGCCCGGCCACCGCGTCGTCGATCGCCTGGCGATACGACTGTACCGCGCGGGCACAGTAGAAGTGCGATTTGGTGCGGCCCTCGATCTTCAGCGAATGCACGCCCATCAAGGCCAGGCGCTCGACGTGCTGGATGGCGCGCAGGTCCTTGGCGTTCATGATGTAGGTGCCGTGTTCGTCCTCGAACGCCGGCATTTCAGTGCCGGGGCGGTTGCTTTCCTGCAGCAGGAACACTTGGTCGGTGGGTGCACCCAGGCCCAGGGTGGGCTGCACTTGGCGCACGATGTCACCGGTGGCGTTCTCGGTGGCCGGCGTGGCGTCGTACTTCCAGCGGCAGGCATTGGTGCAGGTGCCCTGGTTGGCGTCACGCTTGTTGAGGTAGCCCGACAGCAGGCAACGGCCGGAATAGGCCATGCACAGGGCGCCGTGCACGAACACTTCCAGTTCCATGCCCGGCACCTGCTGGCGGATTTCCTCGATTTCGTCCAGCGACAGCTCCCGCGACAGGATCACCCGGCTCAGGCCAAGTTGCTGCCAGAACTGCACGCTGGCCCAGTTGACGGTGTTGGCCTGCACCGACAGGTGCACCGGCATCTGTGGGAAGTGCTGGCGCACCAGCATGATCAGGCCGGGGTCGGACATGATCAGCGCGTCCGGCGCCATCTCGATCACGGGTGCCAGGTCCTTGAGGAAGGTCTTGAGCTTGGCATTGTGCGGGGCGATGTTGACCACCACGTAGAAGCGCTTGCCCAAGGCGTGCGCCTCCTCGATCCCCAGAGCCAGGTTGGCGTGATCGAACTCGTTGTTGCGCACCCGCAAGCTGTAACGCGGCTGGCCGGCGTAGACCGCATCGGCGCCGTAGGCAAACGCGTAGCGCATGGTCTTGAGGGTGCCGGCGGGGGCCAGCAGTTCGGGCTTGGCAGTAGGGTTCATGTGCGCACCGGGGCAAAAGGCGGGGATGCTAGGGTCGATGGACAAGGTGCGTATTGATTTGCGTCAAGTGAGCACGGCACTTTTGTCCAGGCGCGGTGCACTAATCACTCATAAGCCATTTGAGGAACTGCGATGAACGAAACCGCGCTACAGAACAAGGCCCTGGCAGTACTCTTGGCGTTGGTGACCATTGCCTTCTTCTGGATTCTTCTGCCGTACTACGGCGCAATCTTCTGGGCGGTGATCCTCGGCATCCTGTTCGCCCCGCTGCAGCGTCACTTGCTGATCCGCTGCGGGCGGCGGCGTAACCTTGCCGCGGCCACGTCCACGCTGGTGTGCCTGCTTGTGGCGATCCTGCCGGTGATCATCATCAGCGCCCTGCTGGTGCAAGAGGGCGCCACGCTGTACCAGCGCATCGAAAGCGGGCAGCTGGACATTGCCGGTTACGTCGAGCGCGGCAAGGACATGCTCCCGGCATTCGCCCAGCGTGGGCTGGACAACATGGGCATGGGTAACCTTGACGGGTTGCGTGACAAGATCACCAAGTGGGCAACCCAGGGTAGCCAGGTATTGGCCAGCCGGGCGTTCAGCTTTGGCCAGGGCACATTCGAGTTTCTGATCAGTTTCGGCATCATGATGTACCTGCTGTTCTTTTTCCTGCGTGATGGCCCGGAAGTTGCGCGCCGGGTGCGGATGGCCGTCCCGCTGCCCGAGCACCAGAAGCGTCGTTTGCAGTTGAAGTTCAATCGTGTGGTGAGGGCGACGGTGAAGGGCAACGTACTGGTGGCCATTACCCAAGGTGCGTTGGGAGGTTTTATTTTCTGGGTGCTGGATATCCCGAGTGCGTTGGTGTGGGCGGTGCTGATGGCGTTTCTGTCGCTGCTGCCGGCGGTGGGCGCGGGCATCATCTGGGCGCCGGTGGCGGCGTATTTCCTGCTGACCGGGGCGATCCTGCAAGGGGTGGTGCTTACCGCGTTCGGGGTGCTGGTGATCGGCCTGGTGGATAATGTGTTGCGGCCAATCCTGGTGGGCAAGGATACGCGCATGCCGGACTACCTGATCCTGGTGTCGACGCTTGGCGGGCTGGCGGTGTTCGGCCTCAACGGCTTTGTGATCGGCCCATTGATCGCGGCGCTGTTCGTTTCCAGCTGGGCGATCTTTGCCGCGACCAAACCGCGGGTGCAATTGCCACAATAGCGTTCTAGCTCAGGTTTGTCGGCCGTAGGAGCGGGTTCATCCGCGAAAAGGGCCGGGCCTGCTGGCCAATTACCACCCGCCATTCACCGTTGCCGCCGCTACCGTATTCGGGGGTAAACCCGCTCCTACGCCGGATCGGGGGTAGACACAGGTCGGTGGTTGGGCACAGGCCGTGGTGTAGGAGCGGGTTCACCCGCGAAAGGGCCGGGTCTGCTGGCCAATTTCCACCAGGCGTTCACCGTTGCCGCCGCTACCGTATTCGCGGGTAAACCC